>NZ_SLKM01000041.1:0-3493 GCF_007134575.1 Natronospira sp. | reverse complement strand
GTAGTCAGGGCAGTCAGTGGCGGTGAGAAGAAAGTTAAGCAATACATTGAAAATGAGATCGCCAGGCTGGGATTAGAAGATTATGTATCACAGGTACTTATCCCAACAGAAAAGGTCTATCAGGTTCGTAAAGGAAAGAAGATTAGCACAGAACGCAACTACTTTCCCGGATACGTACTGATAGAAGCTGTTTTGACGGGAGAGATTCCGCATATCATAAGGAATGTGCCGGGTGTGCTGAACTTCCTGGGCTCTGGAGGTGAGGCAGTACCCTTGCGTCCCGCAGAGGTGCAACGGATCCTTGGAAAAGTTGACGAATTGTCGGGCAAAGATGAAGAGTTAAACGTCCCCTATATCGTTGGGGAGACCGTCAAAGTTACAGATGGTCCGTTCAACAGTTTCTCAGGTGTAATTGAAGAGATCAATGAAGAAAAGAAGAAGTTGAAAGTGATGGTGAAGATCTTTGGTCGTAAAACACCTTTGGAATTAAGTTTTATGCAGGTAGAGAAAGAGTGATCCGGCACGCGGAAGCAAAAATTGCAAAATCCTATGACCGGATTATTTCTTGACTTGCTGAAAAATTCTGATCCCCTTATTTGAAAAACAATGAACAATGGCAAAAGAAGTTAGTGGAATAATTAAGCTGCAAATTAAAGGTGGTGCTGCAAATCCATCTCCACCCGTAGGCCCTGCATTAGGTGCCAAAGGGGTAAATATAATGGAGTTTTGTAAGCAGTTCAATGCCCGTACTCAAGATAAGGCAGGGAAGGTGATTCCCGTCATTATTACTGTGTTTAAGGACAAGTCCTTTAATTTCATTATCAAAACCCCGCCTGTTGCCGTGCAGCTGCTCGAAGCTGCCAAGCTTAAATCAGGCTCAGCCGAACCCAACAGAGCAAAAGTAGCAACCATTACATGGGACAAGGTACGGGTAATCGCTGAAGAGAAGATGCCAGACCTGAACTGCTTTACCGTTGAGTCAGCCATGAATATGGTGGCCGGGACAGCGCGCAGTATGGGAATACGTATCAAAGGGGAACGCCCTGCCAGTGCATAAAGCACAAGAGCATGGCTATGTATTATTAAAGCTTAACGCAATCAAAAAATGGCGAAATTAACGAAAAATACTAAAGAAGCTTTGGCAAAGTTTGACCGGAACGCTGTTTACACTTTATCTGAAGCCGCAGATGTCGTCAAAAAAATAACCTATACCAAGTTTGATTCCTCCGTTGACCTGGATATCCGCCTTGGTGTTGACCCCCGAAAAGCCAACCAAATGGTAAGGGGCGTGGTGACATTACCGCATGGAACAGGTAAAACCGTAAGAGTACTGGTGCTTTGCGGTCCCGAAAAGGAAGATGAAGCAAAAGAAGCCGGAGCTGATTACGTTGGCCTGGATGAATATGTAGAGAAGATCAAAGGCGGTTGGACAGACGTAGATGTGGTTATCACCACACCCAACGTGATGCCAAAGGTTGGTGCCCTCGGGCGCATCCTCGGGCCTCGCGGACTGATGCCCAACCCTAAAGCCGGCACTGTGACGATGGATATCGGTAAAGCCGTAACTGACATTAAAGCCGGTAAAATAGACTTTAAGGTGGATAAATTTGGTATTATCCATGCAGCAATCGGGAAAGTCTCTTTTGAGAAAGAAAAGATTGTGGAAAATGCCAAAGAACTCATCCAGACTATCCTGCGTTTAAAACCTGCTGCTGCAAAGGGAACATATGTAAAGAGCATTTATATGTCTAGTACCATGAGCCCAGGCATACAGGTTGAAACCAAATCAGCAACATTATAAACGAAAAGCTTTACAGCTTTAAAGTGTTACGATTTATGAGAAAAGAAGAAAAATATCAGATTATTGAATCGCTGGCAGAAAAACTGAAAAACAGTGATGTCATTTATCTGGCCGATACTTCTGGTTTGAATGTAGAAACTATCAACGGTTTGAGGCGTTTGTGCTTCAGACGAAATGTCTCGATGCAAGTTGTAAAAAACACCTTGCTGAAGAAAGCAATGGAGAGAAGCGAGAAAAACTTTGAACCTCTTTATGCAGCCTTGGTAGGACCTACCTCTGTGATGTTGTCAGATACTGGTAATGTACCTGCTAAATTGATCAAGGAATTTCGTAAAAAAGCAGAAAAGCCCAGTTTAAAAGCTGCCTTTATTGATCAGGCTGTTTTTATTGGCGACGATCAACTTGACGCACTCACAAAGATCAAATCAAAAGAAGAACTTATCGGAGATCTTATTGGATTATTGCAATCACCTGCCCAAAATGTTATTTCTGCCCTGCAATCGGGTGGCAATACCATTGCCGGAGTGGTAAAAACGCTTTCTGAAAGAGACGAAAGCTAGTATGAAGAAGAATTAAACAAGTAAAACCCAATTAAAACAATAAAAAAATGGCAGATTTAAAAGCTTTTGCAGAACAATTAGTTAACCTTACAGTGAAGGAGGTTAATGAGTTGGCAACAATTTTGAAAGAAGAATATGGTATCGAACCCGCAGCTGCTGCTCCCGTAGCCGTTGCTGCTGCAGGCGGTGACGCCGGCGGCGAAGCTGCTGAAGAACAAACCCAGTTTGATGTCATACTGAAAGCCGCCGGCCCATCAAAACTGGCTGTCGTTAAACTCGTGAAAGAACTTACAAGCCTCGGCCTGAAAGAATCAAAAGAACTGGTTGACGCAGCACCCAAAGCGATTAAGGAAGGAGTTACCAAAGATGAAGCTGAGTCGCTGAAAAAACAACTCGACGAAGCCGGGGCAGAGGTTGAGATAAAGTAAACCTGATTGTGCAAAGCACTAAAGAACAGACTTCTGCCGAATTTTTTATTCGATGTGGAAGTCTGGTCTTTATTGCCGGTATTTTTGTTTTTTCTTTTTAGTAACTTCAAACCTTCGAACCTTGGTAACAAAACAAAACACCGCAGAGAGAATTAGCTTCGGCACCGTTACAAAGCATTTCGACTATCCTGATTTTCTCGAAATACAAATAAAGTCCTTTCAGGACTTTTTCCAGTTGGAAACCACACCTGAAAACAGAAAAAACGAAGGCTTGTTTAAGGTGTTCAGCGAAAACTTCCCAATATCAGATGCCAGGAACAATTTCGTGCTGGAGTTTCTTGACTATTTCATTGACCCTCCCAAGTATTCAATTTCGGAATGTATCGAAAGGGGGCTTACCTACAGCGTGCCGCTTAAGGCCAAGCTCAAGCTGTATTGTACAGATCCCGAACACGAGGACTTTGAAACCATTATTCAGGATGTTTACCTGGGCATGATTCCATACATGACGCCACGTGGGACCTTTCTTATCAATGGAGCCGAAAGAGTTGTCGTATCGCAGCTGCACCGATCACCCGGCGTTTTCTTCGGAACAAGCGTTCACGCCAATGGTACGCAGCTCTACAGCGCCCGTATCATCCCTTTTAAAGGTTCATGGATAGAGTTCGCAACCGATATTAACAGCGTGATGTATGCCTATATCG
>NZ_SLKM01000071.1:0-3494 GCF_007134575.1 Natronospira sp. | reverse complement strand
CCATGGGGTGTTATTTGACCGCCACTGTCAGCGCTGCGGCCAGAAGATTGACGCCCCCCATCCGCCGCCCGCCTGAGCTCCCTCCACGCCCGAGCTGGCTTTTGGGATTACAGCGAGGGAGCTTACTGATCTAGCTGGCCCCGAAACACCCTAGCTCTCCCTTACTTGCTCCTCATCCGACTCCGTACGCGGATCCATCTCCGAGATAAGGGTTGAGCCGGTGCGGGGCATGGCCACGAAGGGTTCCTGATCCTCCACCGCGACGGCTGCCGGCGTGCGCCGCACGGCGATCAGGGTGGCAGCGACAGCGCAAACCACACTCATGAAGAAGAACAGACCTTCCGGGCCAAGGACGGCCATGAACAAGGCACCCAGTAGCGGTCCCAGCGTCGCCCCCACGCCATAGGTCTTGATCAGCGTGGCACTGGTGGAAACCAGTTGATGCTGACTGACGTAGTCGGTGACATGGGCCACCGAGACCGGATAAATGGTAGCCCCCACCCCACCGAACAAGCCAGCCAGCAGCAAGAGCGGCACCATCCCCGTCTGGCCAAGCAGGGCCAGTGCGAGGGTAAGCAAAGCCACCAATGCCAGCAGCAGGGTGAGCACGTTCAGGCGATCATAAAAGTCCGACAGGTGCCCCACAGGCCACTGCAAGACCAGGCCGGAAAGCACGGCCACGCCCATCAACAATGAAATACCCGCGGTATCCAAACCGATATTGGTGGCATACACAGCACCCAGCGCATAGAAGGCACCGAAGACAAGGCCGGCGACCAGACAGCCGCCCACACCAAAAGGTGCCAGGCGGGCCAGATGCCGGAGTCGGGTGCGACTGCCCTCCGGCGCCTGGGGATGGACCGTTCGACTCAAGGCAATGGGGACCAGGCAAAGCGCAAACAACAGCCCGGCGATGAGATAGAGCTCCAGGCCTTCCACATCGGCCAGGTTGAGCAGGAACTGGCCCAGCCCCAGACCAAGGAAGCTGATCACCATGTAGAAGGAGAAAACACGGCCCCGGATGCCCGGCTCGGCCCGTTCGTTGAGCCAGCTCTCAATGACGATGAACATCCCCATCATGGTGGCGCCATTGATCAGGCGCAGCAGAAACCATAACCAGGGATTGATGGTCAGCCCGTGAACCATGATGGCGGCACAACTAAGGGCGGCAAAGGCGGCAAAGGACCGGATGTGACCCACCTGGCGAATGATGCGGTAGGAGATCACCCCGCCCAGCATCATGCCCGCGTAGAAGCCCCCCATGATGATCCCAATAACGGGGTCGGGAAGCCCCTCCAGGCCCATTTTCAGACTGAGCAGCGTACCCAGCAGGCCACTGCCCAGAAGCAGGAGGAAGGTAGAGAACAGGAGGGCGGCCAATGACAACAGGGTGTGGCGCACAGCGAACTAGACTCCCTTGCCAGCGGATGGACGGGCAATGACTCGAGACTGACGGAAAAGCAGGTGTTGCTGCAAAGGCCATGCGCCCACAGGGGGTATCCCCCCCCCTGTGGGCGCCTAGTGGATACCCGTGTGGATCGGATCCCAGCCGTCCGGCCCGCCGACTTGCGGTCGGTGCAAGGGCTGGACTTCCCGGGCCAGACGGCCGGCCTCGGCGTCGCACTGGCCGGTCTCCAGGAAGTGCAGGGCTTCAGCCAGGCTGGACTCCTCTTCATCGCCCAACGGCAGCGCCAGATCATCCGCAGCCTCGCAGGTGGCCGGGAGGCCATCAAAGTAATCGCCTTCGTCGAGGGCATTCAGGGTGGCAAAGGCCGTCGGGAACATGATGAGGTCACAAATCTCGAAGCCATAAGAGCCAACCGGCTTGCCAAAGGTCCGTGACCCGATAATCTCAACGTCGATAAAGGGCCTCAGACCGTTGACCACCAGTTCACTGGCCGAGGCAGTCCGTTCGGTGGCAATGACCAGCAGGCGGTCCAGCCCCAACGCACCAATCTCTTCACCAAAACGTCGAATCCTGTTCTGGTCGGTTCGGGCTTCATTGTGGACCAACTGTACGAAGATCTCGTCCTGAACCGCGTCGCCGGCAATCTGAGACGCCAACTGCTCCGCCACCGCAATCCGCCCGCCGCCGTTGTAGCGCATATCGATGATCAGTTCATCGACAGCCTCTTCGGAGAGCTCGGCAAAGACATCGTCAAAGCGATCGGCTGCGGGCACGATGAAGTTGCGGAAATGAAAGTAGGCCACACGCCGGTCATCAGACAAATCGAAGAAATTCAGCCTTACCACCGGGTCGACGACGAACTCCACCTTCTCAAGGCTGACGCTGTATTGCTCTTCGCCATCAGCCCGTTCCATGTCCAGCTCGACAAGCACGCCTTCCTCTTCCGGCCCCATAGCGCTGCCCAACTGTCCGGTATTGAACAGCTCTTGCACACTGCGGCCATTTATCTGCAACACTCGATCCCCGCGGCGCACATCCGCCTGATCGGCGGGCGCATCGGCAAATACATCCACCACCCGATAGTCGTCGGGGGCATTCATCAGGGCCAACTGCACACCAATACCAATCCGTCGGCCCTCTTCGGTGAAATTGAGCGTGGTTTCCCGTTCACTGATAAAGGAAAAACGGTCCGGCGGATCGACCTGCAAGGCCGCCAGCATTTCCCGAGGGGAGGAAAAATCATTGGGGTCGCGATCGGGCATCTGGTCCACGTAGAGGTACCAGAATTCCATGATGCTCTTTACGGAGCGGTTCTGACCCTGAACCGAACAGGCCAACTGGGACTGGGCCTTGCTGAAGGCCTGGGACTGCTGCTCATTGATGTCATCCAGACAGGCGCTAATGAACAACCCGGACAGCAGAATCAGGCCAATAACGGCGCCTCGCTTCAGCCTGTGAATTGATTCGCTCATTACATTTCTACTCCGCAATTTGGACGCCTTCTGGCCATCTCAGATCAACCCGTCGCAGATCGCCCCCGTCAATCTCGGGCTGGCGCTGCCGCCAGATAGTCGCCATTGGCCTGCCTTCCACAGGATGGACCAGATCAGGGGCCAATTCTGCCAAGGGCCTCAATACAAAAGCGTAGCGCAGGATCTCGCCACGCGGCAGCTCCGGTCGCTCACCGCTGGCCGAGACGTGATTTCCCACCAGCAGTAAATCCAGATCGATCCGCCGCGGTGCAAAACGCTCACCACCACGCTCACGCCCACAGTCCCGCTCGATCTCGTCCATTATCCGGGCGAGATCCCCCGGCGAGGCCTCACTATCAAATGTCACCACCAGATTGAGGAAATCCTCACCATCAAAACCCACGGCCCGGGAGCGATAGACCGGCGAGGCGGTAACCCCCTCAAAACGGTCAGCCAGCGCCGCCACGGCAATGGGCACCTGCTGCTCGGGCGCGATATTGCTGCCCACACCCACGTAAACCGACCTCATTCCGCCACCTCCGTGGCTGCCGCATAATCCTCGGCCCGGCGGCGGATACACACGCCAACGTCAGCGGCATCGCTCAGCGCCCCCT
>NZ_SLKM01000040.1:0-3541 GCF_007134575.1 Natronospira sp. | reverse complement strand
CCGGGAACTCACTCTGGCCAGCGCCGGGGTCCTGGGCGCACTGGAACCGGATACCGATGTGGTGAGCTTTCCCCTGTGTTCCCGCCAGGCCGAGCGTTATATCGGCGAGCGCCTGCTGCTGGTGGGGGATGCCGCCCACACGGTCCATCCCCTGGCCGGCCTTGGCATGAACCTGGGCCTGAAGGATGTAGCGGAACTGCTGCCGATCCTGGCCAGGGCACGCGAGCGGGGGCACGACCCTGGTGAACGCGCTGTGCTCCGCCGTTATGAACGGGCCCGCCGCCCGGACAATCAGTTCATGCTCCACACCCTGGATGGCATCAACCGCCTCTTTCGCAGTGACGCCCCCGGTCTGGATCTTCTCCGCGGCTGGGGCATGCGCCTGTTCGACCATAGCGGGCCGATCAAGCGCGAGGTGATTCGGCGGGCGATGGGGTGAAAACCCTGGAACCTCCGAAGACACCGAAGAAATTCAAATGGGGAAATTGCTTGGAGGCATAGGAAGCCGCAGACCAAAGTAGCTCAGTGCCAACAATTTTGCACTCTCGCTCTTTCTGTGGCCCTCTCGCCTTTGTGGCAAATTCTTCGGTTTCTTTTCGGTGTCTTCGGCGTCTTCGGTGGTTCCAAGGTTTCCCCACAAAAAAAGCCCCACCAAAAGGCGGGGCTCTTCTCTAACGCTTCAATCCAGCACGGCCAGCTCGTAGCTCGCGGCTCGAAGCTCGCAGCTCTCACTTAAAAAGCGCGTCCACCTTGGCCGCGCAGATGAAGTCGTTGATGGACAGGCCATCAATGGCATGGGTCTGCCAGTTCAGCTCGCAGAAGTTGAAGCCCAGCTTCACATCCGGGTGATGGCCTTCGGCATTGGCAATCCAGGCCACGGCATTCATGAAGCCCATGGTCTTGTTGAAGCCCTTGAACTTGAAGGTCTTGCGGATGGTCTTGCCGCCATCGACGATCTCCCAGCCCTCATCCAGTTCCTTGAGGTGCTTTTCGGCTTCGGCCTTGTCGAAGGGTTTCACCCCGCCTTCACAGGGGGCGCAGTGCTGTTCGGTCAGGTCAGACATTGCAGAATCCTCGGCTTGAGTTCGGGAAAAGAAAATGCCTGTGGGAGCGACATTCCTGTCGCGACAAGAATGTCGCTCCCGCAGGGGGACGAGAAACCCTGGAAAAGAGGTTCCTTGCTCAGGAAGCCTCTTTAAGCAGGCGCTTGAAGCGCTCCTGCTTCTCCTCCGGCAGGTCGTCGAAGGGAAAGTTGGGGGCATGCATGCCCTTGCGCTTTGCTTCTTCCACCATTGCCATCATGTCCTGGTTGGCGACATCGAAGAGGTCATCCAGGCTATCGATGACAAAGTAGGTGCGCTGGTAGATGTCGATGCGATAGGGCGTGCGCATGCACTCCACCGGGTCGAAGGGCTTGCGGACCGGCTCGTCGCTTTCCACCGAATAGACCGTCTCGCCGGGGGAGGAGACCACGCCGGCGCCGTAGGTGCGCAACCCTTCCTCGGTGTTGATCAGGCCAAATTCCACCGTAAACCAGTACAGGGCCGCCAGATACTTGCGGTCTTCCTTGCTGGCATTGAGCCCGGCCTTGCCGTAGGCGTGAGTGAAGTCAGCGAAGCGCTGGTCGGTGAGCAGGGGGGTGTGGCCGAAGATCTCATGGAAGATATCCGGCTCCTGCAGGTATTCCATTTCCTCGCGGGTGCGAATGAAACTGGCCGCCGGGAATTTCTTGTCCGCCAGCAGGGCGAAGAACTTGTCGAAATTGATCAACGCCGGAACCGGGGCCACTTCCCAGCCGGTATGCTCGCGCAGGGTCTGTGACACTTCCTTGCATTGAGGTACGCGATCCTCCGGGAAGTCCATGCGCTCCATGGCCTCCAGCCAGATCGGCGAGGCGCGGCCCGGGAGAACCTTTTTCTGGTTGGTGATCAGTTCATGCCAGATCTGGTCCTCTTCTTCCGTGTAGTGGATGTAGCCGTTCTCGTCAGGCGTCTTGGCTGTGTACTTGGTGCCCTTGCCCATAAAATTAACCTCCCAGTGCATGCCGGCACAGACGCCGTTGGCGCGGCCGGGCAGGCGAATTTCCATGTTCTGATTCTACCGTTTTCGACAGCCGCCTGCAGGACCTGTTCCGGCTAGCCGGCTTTGCGGCTGCCACTATTGCGGCGGTATCGCTGTTCTATGTAGCGCTCGACGCGGGCCTGGAATTCCGCGGCGATATTGTCGCCTTTCAGGGTCACGGTCTTTTCGCCGTCCTCGAAGACCGGCGCCACCGGCCGTTCTCCGGTGCCCGGCAGGCTGATGCCGATGTTGGCATGACGTGACTCGCCGGGACCATTGACCACGCAGCCCATGACGGCTACTTGCAGCTGCTCCACCCCCTCGTATTCCCGCCGCCAGCGGGGCATCTGTTCCCGCAGCCAGCTTTCGATATCCCGGGCCAGCTCCTGGAAGAAGGTACTGGTGGTGCGCCCGCAGCCCGGACAGGCCGCGACCTGAGGGGTGAAGGCCCGCAGGCCCATGCTCTGCAGGATCTCCTGGGCCACGATCACTTCCCGTGTCCGGGCGCCGCCAGGTTCCGGGGTGAGCGAGATTCGAATGGTATCGCCGATGCCTTCCTGCAGGAGGACGGCCAGGGCCGCGGTGGAGGCGACGATGCCCTTGCTGCCCATGCCCGCCTCGGTGAGGCCGAGGTGCAGGGGGTAGTCACAGCGCCGGGCCAGCTCCCGATAGACGGTGATCAGGTCCTGCACCTGGCTCATCTTGCAGGAGAGCACGATGTAATCGCCGGGCAGTCCCAGTTCCTCGGCGCGCTCGGCGCTGCCGATGGCGGACTGGATCATGGCCTCGAACATGATGTCGCGGGCCTCTTTTGGCGCATCGGAACGCGCGTTTTCGTCCATCAGCCGGGTGAGCAGATCCTGATCCAGGCTGCCCCAGTTGACGCCAATGCGCACCGGCTTGTCATGCTTGATGGCAATCTCGATCATCTGCGCGAACTGCGGGTCCCGGCGCGAGCCCTTGCCCACATTGCCGGGGTTGATGCGCAGCTTGGCCAGGGCCTCGGCGCATTCGGGGTACTTGCTGAGCAGCTTGTGGCCGTTGAAGTGGAAATCCCCCACCAGGGGGACATCCAGGCCCTGTGCTTCCAACTGCTCGCGGATCACCGGTACCGCTTTTGCGGCGTCCTCGTTATTGACCGTAATACGCACCACTTCGGACCCGGCCCGGGCCAGCTCAGCCACCTGCTTCACCGTGGCGTCGATGTCCGCGGTGTCGGTGTTGGTCATGGACTGCACCATGATGGGCGCACTCCCGCCCACGGGGACACCGCCTACCAGGACTTGTCGGGTTCTGCGCCTTTCGATCATTGGGGGCTCGGGCATCGTTGCGGGTAAAGGGCCTATTCTACCGCAGGCGGGGCTTGCGGGATAAGGCGCAGAACAGCGGCGAGCGGCGAGCTACTAGCGGCGAGCTGGCCGTGCCCGCGAAGCTGCCGTGTTGCTTTGGACAGGCACTGCCACCTCCGAACCAGCCGCTG
>NZ_SLKM01000048.1:0-13457 GCF_007134575.1 Natronospira sp. | reverse complement strand
TGTCCCTGGACGATCCGGTTAATCGCCTGCTGCCCGATGACTCCCGCCTCGACCGCCGCCTCCGCGAAGAGGTTGCCCTGTGGCAACTGGCCACCCATGTCAGCGGCCTGCCCAACACACCGGACGATCTCGACCCCAATGATCCTCTCCGGATGTTTGAAAGCTACACCCCGGAGCGGCTGAATGCCTTCCTGGAGCAACATCCGCTGGCCGGTGAACCCGGCAAGCACTTCGCCTATTCCAACCTCGGCTACGCGCTGCTCGGACAACTATTGGCGGAATATGCAGACAGTGATTTCGCCACACAGGTGGAAGAGGCGCTGTTGGCACCGCTGGCACTGGACGAGATTGCCGCCCGACCGCGGGACCGCATACTCGATCAGCTGACGCCCGGCCACGATTACGACCTCAACAGCGCCCCGTCCTGGGAGTTGTCGGCGTTCAAGCCCGCCGCCGGCCTCAAGGCCAGTGCCCGGGATCTGCTGCGCTGGGTCGAACTGAATCGTGATCCCAGCGGCCCGCTGGCCGATGCCCTGGCACTGATCACCCGGCCACAAATGAATCTGGGGGACCATGGTTATGGCATGGGCCTGGGTTGGCAGCTTTTTGAGGACGATAGCCGGCAAATTTTCTGGCACAGCGGGCGAACTGCCGGCTACTCAGCCTTCGCGGCCTTTGACCGTGATCAGGAGCGCTCCGTGGTGGTGCTGTCGAATACCGGCACCAACCTTGAATCCCTGGGCTTCGCCACCCTGGAAGGCAATGGCGAGGGACTCCCCCCATTGCGCGAGGGACAACCGCTGGACCGAGACCTCGGTGCCCTCTACGTCGGCCGTTATCAGATGGCACCGGGTTTCGTCGTGACAGTCCGCCAGCGTGACGCGGACCTGTTCATTCGGGCCCCCGGCCGTCCCCCGCTTCGACTGTATTCCATCAATGGTCAGCGTTTTTTCACCCGGGGGGTGGATTCCGAAGTCCACTTCCTGGCCGGGGAAGATGGCGCCGTCGATCAGCTACGCATTGAAACCCCCAATGGGGCGGTCCAGCTTGGTCACCGGATGCATCGCACCGAGAGCAAGGCTTCACGGGAAGTCGCCCAGCGGCCCGCCGCGGAACTTCAGCGCTACGCCGGCATCTACCGGATTGGCGCGGACGAGGATATTCACATCCAGGCAGATCGGGACCGGCTCCTACTGAGCAGTGGCGATGGACCCAGCCGCCCGCTTTACCCGGCACCGGACGGTCGTTTTTTCCACCGAAACCAGCCCCTGGAGCTGGTCTTCTCCGAAACCGATGACGGCCAGGCGGGCAAGCGCCTGATCCTGTTCCGCAACGGCCACCGACTGGAAGCGGAAGCGCTCGCGAATCAGGACTGAGACGCAGTCTCGCCCTGCTGGGGGCGGCCCTGGCACAGTTCAGCCTGGCGCGTTATCCTCCCCGCCTGCATATGGACCGCAATCCGTCTGCATCCATTACCAGCAATCGGGACCGACCCATGTCAGAGCATTGCGTCATTTTCTGTACCTGCCCGGACGAGGACAGCGGCCGTCGGATCGCCGGCGCGCTGGTGGCGGAAAAGCTGGCCGCCTGTGCCAACCTCATTCCCGGCCTGACCTCGATCTACGAATGGAAGGGAAAGGTGGAGACGGACCCAGAATGCCTGCTGGTGATCAAGACCGCCAAGGACCGGCGGGAGGCCTTGATCCAGAGGATTCCCGAACTCCACCCCTATGAAGTCCCGGAAGTCATTGCCCTTCCCATCGAGGCCGGGCTGAACAGCTACCTGGATTGGCTAAGCGCCGAAACCCGCCCATGAAAAAAGCCCGTCTCACACACAGCTGGCGGGCTCTGCTCACCGCCTTAACCCTGATCCTGCTCTCCACGGGCTCTGCATTCAGTCAGGGTCTGGATGTCCCCGGCATGTCCGGCGGCGATTTCCTGCATCCGGACGAAGCCTTCGTGATGGCGGTCCACTCCCCTGACGAATCCACCTTGCAGGTGGAGTGGACGGTGGCCGAGGAATACTACCTCTATCAGCACCGCTTCGATTTCACCACCCCGACCGAGGGGCTGAGCCTGGGCGAGCCGATCTATCCCGAGGCGGAACTGATTGAAGACGAGTTTTTCGGCGAAAGTCTGGTCCACCGTGGCCGAGCGGTCATTGAGATTCCGGTGGAGGGCGGGGAACCCGGCCAGGAAGTGATGCTCAATGTCCGCTTCCAGGGCTGCGCCGATGCCGGCCTCTGCTATCCGCCAATGGATCGGGACAGCCCGGTGGTTCTGGCATCCGGCGGTGCTGGCCAGGATGCTGAGCAGCCCTCGGTAGAAGCGCCGACGGGCGCCTCCGACCAGGACCGCCTGGCCGGTCTGGTGGCCGACGGCCACCCGGCCCTGATCGCGCTGATCTTCTTCGGCTTCGGCCTGCTTTTGAGCTTCACCCCCTGCGTGCTGCCCATGGTGCCCATTCTCTCGAGCCTGATTCTTGGCCAGGGTGAACGGGTCAGCACCCGAAGGGCCTTCGGCCTCTCCCTGACCTACGTGCTGGCCATGGCCCTGACCTACACCACCGCCGGGGTTGCCGCAGGCCTGCTGGGCCATAACCTGCAAGCCGCCCTCCAGCATCCGGCGGTACTGGTAACTTTTGCCCTGGTGTTCGGTCTGCTCGCCCTGTCCATGTTCGGCTTCTATCAGTTGCAGGTTCCCCAGAGCCTCCAGAACGCCCTCTCCCGGCTCTCCAGTCGACAGCAGGCGGGCAACTACACCGGCGTCGGCGCCATGGGCTTTCTCTCCGCCTTGATCGTCGGGCCCTGTGTGGCCGCACCGCTGGCCGGTGCCCTGCTGGTCATTGGCCAGACCGGTGACGCCGTGCGCGGTGGCCTGGCCCTGTTCTCCATGTCCATGGGCATGGGCATCCTGCTCCTGGTAGTGGGCACCTCCGCCGGGCGCCTGATGCCCCGCACCGGCCCGTGGATGAATGCCGTGAAAATCGTCTTCGGCTTCCTGCTGCTGGCCGTGGGCGTGTGGATGCTGGAGCGGATCCTGCCCGCCGCTGCCGGCCTGTTGCTGTGGTCCGCACTGCTGGTCATGGCGGGGGTCTATCTGGGCGCACTGGATAACCTCAATGCCGCCGCCGGCGGTTGGCGCCGCTTCCGCAAGGGTGCCGGCCTGTTGATCCTGGCCTGGGGCATGGTCCTGCTGCTTGCCGCCGCACTGGGCGGCAAAGACCCCTTGCGACCCATGCAAGGCAGCCTGCTGACAGAACTGGGATCGGGCAGCGGGACCACCGCCCCCGCCTTTGCCATGATTGGCAGCCAGCCGGAACTGTCCAGCAATCTGGATGAGGAACGCAATCGCCCGCTGATGCTGGAGTTCTATGCCGACTGGTGCGTGGACTGTGTCCGCATGGAACGGCGAACCTTCACCGATCCGGACGTCCGCGATCGGCTGGAGCGCTTCGACCTGCTGAAGGCGGATGTCACCGACTACACGCAAGACCACCGGGAACTGCTCGAAGCCCACGAACTCTTCGGCCCCCCGGCCATCCTGTTCTTTGATCACCGGGGAGAGGAAATCCGCTCCCTGCGCCTGGTGGGCTTCATGGCACCAGGCGAATTTGACCGCCACCTGGCTCGGGTCCAGGAAGACTTCCAGGCAAGGATGAATTCGCAATGAGAGATACTGCCCTTCCCCTCCTGATTGGCCTGATGATTGGTGCCGGCATCCTTGGTTTCGGCGCCTACCACTGGTTCACCGCCGGCAATAACGAGGCGCCGCCCGAGGCGCCGCCCGAGCGCGGCCTGGCAGAAGAGTTGCCCAGCTTCTCCATGCCTGATCCCGAAGGCAATGAACGCCATGTCGACGAGTGGGAAGGCGATATCCTGGTGATCAATTTCTGGGGGACCTGGTGTGCGCCCTGTCGGGAAGAGGTACCACTACTGGTGGAGCTGCAGGAGAACTATGCCGACCAGGGGGTTACCGTGCTGGGCATTGCCCTGGACGAGGCGGAGCCGGTCATCCGCTTCGCCGAGGACTACGGCATCAATTACCCCCTGATGGTGGGGGAAAATGAAACCCTGGAAGTACTCGAGGCCTTCGGCAGCAGCACTCTCGGCCTGCCCCATACTTTCGTGGTGGACCGGAACGGGAAGATCGTGAACTTCCATCTGGGCCTGATCGTGGACGAAGATGTTCCGCCCCTGCTCGCCCCGGCCCTGGAAGGGCAGAACGCCGAGTGAGTCGGCACACAAGCGGATTGTTGACATAACGGGGCGATATGCCCCGAATGTCGGCGAATTGTCAAAATTTCCCGCCCACACCGTGGACAAGCCGTCCACGATGATCCACAATTGCCCGTTATCGAACCTGCCCGGATACGGTGCCGATCAGCGCCGAAAAGGATGCCATCCGGCCTTGATCAGGGAATGAATCGGGAATTCTGGGTAATGGAGCGCGTGTCTTGGCGAGCATTCTGGTTGTCAATGGCCCCAATCTCGACCGCCTCGGGCAGCGTGAGCCGTCGCACTACGGCCACAGCACCCTGGCGGAGATCGAGTCCCGCCTGCGACAACTGGCTGAGGATCTCGGCCACCAGCTGGACAGCTTTCAGAGCAACGCCGAACACGCCCTGATCGAGCGGATTCATCGGGCGGCCGACGCACAGATCGATGGCCTGATCCTCAATCCCGCCGCCTTTACCCACAGCAGCATCGCCCTGCGAGATGCCGTCCTCGCCAGCGCGCTGCCGATGGTGGAAGTCCATCTCAGCAATCCCTTTGCCCGTGAATCGTTCCGGCAGGTTTCCTATTTCTCCGACATCGCCATCGGAAGCATTTCCGGTCTCGGCGCCTTGGGCTATGAATGTGCCCTGCGGGCGCTGGACCAGCGTTTCCGATCATCCTGAACACAAGACCCTGGGAGCACCAATGGATATCAGAAAGGTCAAGCGCCTGATCGAACTGCTCGAGGAATCGGGCATCTCCGAGATCGAAATCACCGAAGGCGAGGAATCGGTCCGCATCAGTCGCCACCAGCCCAATGCCCAACCGCAATACTATGCCGCGCCTCCCGCCCCGGCTCCGGCGCCGCAGGCTGCCCAGCAGAGTCCGGCGCCCGCGGATGACGGTGCTGCCGCTGATGACGCCGGCGATGACATTCCGGCCGGTCACAAGGTGGAATCACCCATGGTGGGCACTTTCTATCGGGCCCCTTCCCCCACTTCCAAGCCCTTTGTGGAAGTGGGGCAGCAGGTCAAGGAAGGCGACACCATCTGCATTGTCGAAGCAATGAAAATGATGAACCAGATCGAAGCCGACAAGTCCGGCACCATCAAGGCGATCCTGGTGGAAAACGGCGAGCCGGTGGAGTACGGGCAGCCGCTGTTCGTGATTGGCTGATTAACCGCAACTGGGGGTACGTCCTAAGAACGGCCCACGGCCTGACACAGACTAGCGACAGGAAAAGACTCCATGCTGGACAAGGTTCTCATTGCCAACCGCGGTGAAATCGCCCTGCGCGTACTGCGCGCTTGCCGCGAGTTGGGCATCGAAGCCGTGGCGGTACATTCCACGGCAGATAGCGATCAAAAACATGTGCTGCTGGCCGATGAATCGGTCTGCATTGGCCCGCCGTCCTCGGCGGAAAGCTACCTCAGCATGCCGGCCATCATCAGCGCGGCGGAAGTCACCGACGCCAAGGCCATCCATCCCGGCTACGGTTTCCTTTCCGAGAATGCCGATTTCGCCGAGCGGGTGGAAAAGAGCGGGTTCGTTTTCATCGGCCCCAAGGCGGAAACGATCCGCCTGATGGGCGACAAGGTATCCGCCATTGAAGCCATGAAGGAGGCGGGAGTGCCCACCGTTCCCGGTTCCGGCGGCGCCCTGGGTGATGATGATCGGGAAAACCTGCGCATTGCCGCCGAGATTGGTTACCCGGTCCTGATCAAGGCTGCCGGTGGCGGCGGCGGTCGTGGCATGCGGGTGGTGCATGAAGAGCAAGACCTCATCGAGGCCATCAACACCACCAAGAACGAAGCCAAGGCCGCTTTCAGCAACGACATGGTCTACATGGAGAAGTACCTGCAGCGACCACGGCACGTGGAATTCCAGGTACTGGCTGACGGCCAGGGCAACGCCATTCACCTGGGTGAGCGTGATTGCTCCATGCAACGGCGTCACCAGAAGGTCATCGAGGAAGCCCCGGCCCCCGGGATCAGCGAGGAAGAACGCCAGCGCATGGGTGATCGTTGCGTCCAGGCCTGCCTGGAAATTGGCTATCGCGGTGCCGGCACCTTCGAATTCCTCTATGAAGACGGCAACTTCTACTTCATTGAGATGAACACCCGGGTCCAGGTGGAGCATCCGGTGACCGAAATGGTGACCGGCGTGGACATCGTCAAGGAACAGCTGCTCATCGCTGGCGGTGAAAAGCTGTCCTACAAGCAGTCCGACATCAAGATCCAGGGCCATGCGGTGGAATGCCGGATCAATGCCGAGGACCCGAGAAGCTTCGCGCCTTCCCCCGGTCGCATCCTCAACTGGCATGCTCCCGGCGGCCCGGGCATCCGAGTGGATTCCCACATCTACAACGGCTACACCGTGCCGCCCTATTACGACTCCCTGATCGGCAAGCTGCTGGCCCATGGCGAGACCCGGGAATCGGCACTGCGCCGCATGCGCCAGGCCCTGACCGAGATCGTGGTGGAAGGCATTCGCACCAATGTGGCCCTGCACCAGGACCTGGTAACGGACAGCAACTTCCAGGCCGGCGGTACCGATATCCACTACCTGCACAAGAAGCTGGACAACCAGGCATGAGCCCCGCTGCTTCATGAACTGGCTCAAACTGATCGTCGGCACGGCGGAATTGCCGGCGGAACAGGTAGAGGAAATCCTGGAAGAGCTGGGTGCCCAGGCCGTCATGCTGGAAGACGCCGGCGACGAACCCCTGCTGGAACCCGGCGTGGGTGAAACCCCGCTCTGGCAGCAGACCCTGGTTTCGGGTCTGTTCCCCGCCGAGCGGGGTGGCCAGACACTGGGCGAGGCCCTGCTTGCGGCATGGCCCGGCAATGAACAGCCAAACTGGGAAGTCGAAGTGCTGGAGGACCGGGACTGGAGCCTGGTCTGGTCCCAGCATGCCCGGCCGCAGCGCATCCGTGATGATTTCTGGATCAGCCCCGGCGAACAGGAATCAGACATCCCCGATACCGCCACCGTGGTGCGCATCCCGCCCGGCCTGGCCTTTGGAACCGGCACCCATCCCACGACTGCCATGTGCCTGGCCTGGCTGGCCGATACCGTGGGTGACGGAGACCGGGTGATGGATTATGGCAGTGGCTCCGGGATTCTGGCGGTGAGTGCCGCCCGCCTGGGCGCGACGGAGATCATTGCCGTGGACAACGACCCGCAGGCACTTCAGGCCACGCTGGAAAATGCCCGCGCCAACGGCGTCGCCGACAGGCTCAGCGTTCATGATCCGGAAAGCTGTCCAGCGCTCAAGGTGGACCTGGTGGTAGCCAACATCCTGGCCAACCCGCTGATTGAGCTGGCACCGAGACTAGCGGGCCTGCTGCCGTCCGGCGGTCGGATCGCCCTGACCGGCATTCTGCAGGAACAGGCCGAGGACGTCGCCGCGGCCTATCGCCCAGACTTTCCCGACCTGGAATTCGAACGCCAGGAAGAATGGGTCCTGCTCCACGGCCGAAAAGCGTAGACTTGGACGACGAAGACCGCGATTCCCAGGAAGCTAAGGCCGGCTGATGTTCACCCAGTGCCCCCAATGTGGAAGTTATTTTCGGGTACGCACCGACCACCTTCGGGCGGCCGAGGGTGAAGTGCGCTGTTCACTGTGTACCACCACTTTCAATGCCCTCAGCCGCTTGCAGCATGACCTGCCGGATGGGGAAACCGAGGCCACGGAGAAACCGGCCCAGGCCACTGCCCCCGAAACCCAGGATCTGTTTGAAAGCAGCGGCAACGACCTTGAAACGGATACTCCGGCCCGTGACGACGCCGGCGACATCGAAGACAAGCAAGAGCCTGCCGTCGAGGAAACACTTCCCGACTGGATGGCGCCCGAGGAAAGCAGCCCTCAAGCCCCCGGTCGCCCACTGCTGTGGACCTTCGGCTGCGTAACGCTACTCCTGCTGCTGGGAATGCAGATGATCCACCTGGAACGGGACTACTGGAGTGAACACGGAATCCTTGGTGACCCCGTCTCCGCAGCCTATGAGGCCATCGGCCAGCCAGAGACGGTCCCCCGGGACCTGGCTGCCCTGGAGATCCATCGCGCCGACATCGCCGGCAGCAGCGACCGCCCGGGTGTGCTGCGACTCACCGCGGTGGTGGAGAACACCAGTGACGAAGCACAACCCTTGCCGGCGATCTATGTTCGCCTGGAGGACCACTGGGGAATGAGTCGCGGTCAGGGCTTCTTCCAGCCCGAGCAATGGGTCCATGGAACCGAGGTGGAAGACACCATCGCGGCTGGCGCGAGACTGGCTTTGCGGTTGGAACTGCTGGACCCGGGAGACGATGCGGTGGGCTTTCACCTGGAAGCCTGCTGGGAGGAAGACGGGGCCTATCTCTGTCGCCACCAGCGGGGCGGTGCCGCCAGCTATCGGCACTGACAGGGGCGCTCGAAAACGCTAGAATCCCCCCCTTCCCCTCACCGCAAGCCGGCATGACTGCATGCCCTGAGGACTTGACCCCATGCTGCGCATTGGCCCGGTCCAAATGCCCAACAATGTTGCGCTGGCGCCCATGGCGGGGGTCACCGACCGGCCCTTCCGTCAGCTCTGCAAACGGCTGGGGGCAGGCTTTGCGCCATCAGAGATGGTCACCGCCGACCCCAGCCTGCGTAGCAGCCGCAAGACTCGCCAGCGGATGAATCATGACGGCGAGGGGGCACCCATCATTGTCCAGATTGCCGGCGCCGATCCCGAGCAACTGGCCGAAGCGGCCCGCTTCAATGTGGACCAGGGTGCACAGATCATCGACATCAACATGGGCTGCCCGGCCAAGAAGGTCTGCAACCGCATGGCAGGCTCCGCCCTGCTGGCCGACGAAGCACTGGTGGGCCGAATTCTGGAAGCCGTGTCGACCGCCGTCTCGGTGCCGGTGACCCTGAAAACCCGCACAGGGCCAGCCCCATCCAATCGCAATGCCCTTCGCATTGCGCAGATTGCGGAGCAATCAGGGATTCAGGCACTGGCTCTGCATGGCCGCACGCGAGTGGATATGTATCGCGGAGAGGCGGAGTTCGAAACCGTTCGCGCGGTCAAGGCTGCGGTTTCGATTCCGATCATCGCCAATGGGGATATCGACTCTCCCGAGCGAGCTCAAGAAGTACTGGACTTTACTGGCGCAGACGGCATCATGATAGGTCGCGCTGCCCAGGGGCGCCCCTGGATCTTCCGCGAAATCGTGCACTATCTGGAAACGGGCAGAAAGCTGCCTCCGCCCGACACGGAAGAGATCCGCGCAATCATGCTGGAACATCTGGAAAACCTTTACCGGTTTTACGGTGAATTCACGGGTGTACGCATCGCACGCAAGCATTTGGGCTGGTATTCCAGAACCCGGCCCGACGGGGAAAGCTGGAGAAAGCAAGTGGTTCGTCTGTCATCGGCAAGGGAACAGCTGGCGCTGACTGAAGCCTGGCTGGCCGGTGGACACTGGCAATCCGCTGGTGAACAAGCAAGGGAGGTAGTCGCCGCATGAGCATTCGAGGACTGGCCGTCAAGGAAGCCCCGGATCATTCGATCGACGGGCTGACTGGCCATGGGGGCAACAGCGAAGGTAAAGCAGTGTTGAATGGTAGCCGGGAGAATAAATCAGCTCCCCTCTGTCAAGCGATTGATCAGGCTCTGGAACGCTATTTCCAGGACCTTGACGGGACCGCGCCCAACGATCTCTATGCCATGGTGATGCAGCAGGTGGAACAGCCGCTCTTGCGGCGTGTCCTCAGCTACACCGATGGCAACCAGTCGCGGGCTGCCGAGATACTGGGCATCAACCGGACGACTCTGCGCAAGAAGCTTCGAACCCACGGGCTGATCGACTGAATCGACGACAGCCGCAAGCCTGACCGCCAACCGACCCGCCCTGGCGTGGGTCCCGGTGGTTTGTGTCAATCACAGCGCCCGTCCCCGGGCCATCAGCAACAGACCATGAACATGCAAAGCATAAAGCGGGCACTCATTAGCGTTTCCGACAAGTCCGGCGTGGCCGATCTGGCCAGAACCCTGCACAGTCACGGTGTTGAACTGCTTTCCACTGGTGGCACTGCCGCCATGTTGCGCGAAGAAGGCCTGCCTGTGACCGATGTGGCCGAGGTCACCGGCTTTCCGGAAATCATGGGTGGCCGAGTCAAGACCCTGCATCCCAAGATCCACGGCGCCCTGCTCGGCCGACGGGATCAGGATGAAGCGGTGATGGCCGAGCACGGCATTGAAGCCATCGACCTGCTGGTGGTGAACCTCTATCCCTTCGAGCGAACCGTGGCCAAGCCCGACTGCAGCCTCGAAGAGGCCATCGAGAACATTGATATCGGCGGTCCGGCCATGATTCGCGCCGCCGCCAAGAACCATGATCGAGTAACCGTGGTAGTAAACCCCGGTGATTACGATGCCCTCAGCCGGGAGCTTGACGCGCAGCAGGGAACGGTCAGCGCCGAGACCCGATTCCGTCTGGCCATCCAGGCCTATGGCTACACCGCGCGTTATGACACCGCCGTGACGGCCGCACTTGAACGCTTTGAGCAGGGTGATCGCGCCCCGGTCTTTCCCAATCAGTACGCGGCAAGCTTTCGCAAGCGTGCCGATATGCGCTACGGCGAAAACCCCCACCAGGCCGCTGCTTTCTATGCCGACCTTCGCGCCCCGGCCGGCACCATCACCACGGCCGTGCAGCACCAGGGCAAACCCCTGTCCTACAACAATGTAGCCGATGCCGACGCTGCCCTTGAATGCGTCAAGAGCTTCGAGCAACCCGCCTGTGTCATCGTCAAGCATGGCAATCCCTGTGGCGTGGCCGAGGGTCAGGATCTGGTCGCGGCTTACGACGCCGCCTTCGCCACCGATTCCACCTCCGCCTTCGGCGGCATCATTGCCTTCAACCGGGAAGTGGACGGGCCCACCGCTCAGGCCATCGTTGACCGCCAGTTCCTGGAAGTCATCATTGCCCCCAGCTTCCAGGCCGATGCTCTTGAAGCCCTGTCCGGCAAGAAGAATGTCCGGGTAATGGCCTGCGGCCAATGGCCGGAAGCACCACTTCGCCAGCACGACTATCGCCGTGTGGCCGGCGGCCTGCTGGTCCAGGATCGTGATGTGGACATTGTCAGCCCGGATCAGCTTCAGTTCCCCACCCGTCGCCAGCCCGAGGCGGCTGAGCTTGAAAAGCTGATGTTCGCCTGGAAGGTGGCCCGCTTCGTCAAGTCCAATGCCATCGTCTACGCAGGCGAGGGACGCACCCTGGGCATTGGTGCCGGCCAGATGAGCCGGGTGGACAGTGCCCGAATCGCCGCCATCAAGGCCGAACAGGCCGGGCTGTCACTGACCGGCGCCGCCATGGCTTCTGATGCCTTCTTCCCCTTCCGCGACGGTATCGACGCCGCCGCAGAGCGCGGCGTCAAGGCAGTCATCCAGCCGGGCGGCTCCCGCCGTGACGATGAAGTCATCGCCGCAGCCGACGAGCACGGCATCGCCATGGTCTTCACCGGCATGCGGCATTTCCGGCATTGAGTTTTGAGCTACGAGCTTCGAGCAACGGACGGTGAGCAGGCACGGCTAGCTCGTGGCTCGTGGCTCGTGGCTCGTGGCTCGTGGCTCGTAGCTCGTAGCTCGTAGCTCGTAGCTCGTAGCTCGTAGCTCGTAGCCGGATGATAGAATCCGAAAACCGTGAATTAACCCCCAAGTTCTCCGAAGGCAAGAATCATGAAAATACTCGTCGTTGGTGGTGGTGGCCGGGAACATGCCCTGGCCTGGAAGCTGGCTCATTCCGCCGAGGTGGATCAGGTTTTCGTCGCACCGGGCAATGCCGGCACCGCAAGGGAACCCCGAATCAGCAATCTGCCACTGCAGGCGACCGATATCGACGGGCTGCTGGAGTTTGCCCTGCGCGAATCCATCGAGCTGACCGTCGTGGGTCCGGAAGCACCGCTGGTGGAAGGGATTGTTGATCGTTTCCGCGAGAATCATCTGCGCTGCTTTGGCCCCAACCGGGGCGCGGCCCAGCTGGAAGGCTCCAAGGCCTTTTCCAAGCGCTTCATGGCCCGCCACGGCATCCCCACCGCCGCCTACGACAGTTTCACCGACCCCAGGCAGGCCGAAGCCTGGATCCGTGAGCGTGGCGCCCCCATCGTGGTCAAGGCCGATGGCCTCGCCGCCGGCAAGGGCGTTGTGGTTGCCCAGACCGTGGAAGAAGCGGTTGCCGCCGTCCACGACATGCTGGAAGGCAATGCCTTTGGCGATGCAGGCCACCGGGTAGTGGTTGAAGAGTTTCTGGAAGGCGAGGAAGCCTCCTTCATCGTCATGGCCGACGGCGAACATATTCTGCCCCTGGCCACCTCCCAGGATCACAAGGCCCGGGACGATGGTGACACCGGCCCCAACACCGGTGGCATGGGTGCGGTCTCCCCGGCCCCCCTGGTGACGCCCGAAATCGAGCAGCGGATCATGGACGAGGTTATCCGCCCCACCGTGTCGGGCATGGCCCAGGACGGCAATCCCTATACCGGCTTTCTCTATGCCGGCCTGATGATTGCCTCGGATGGCAGCCCCAAGGTGCTGGAGTTCAATTGCCGCTTTGGCGATCCCGAGACCCAGCCCATTCTCATGCGTCTGCGCTCGGATCTGGCCAAACTGTGCCTGGAAGCCCTGGACCGTGACCTGGCCGATGTCGAGGCCCGTTGGGACGATCGCGCCGCCGTGGGCGTTGTCATGGCCGCGGGCGGTTATCCCGGCGAGTATCGCAAGGGCGATGTGATCAAGGGTCTACCCCAGCAGGAAGATGGAATGGAAAAGGTCTTCCATGCCGGCACCGCCGACAAGGACGGCCGAGTGGTTACCGCCGGTGGTCGCGTTCTCTGTGCCACCGCTCTGGGTGACACCATTGCCGATGCCCGCGACCGAGCCTATGCCCTGGCGGACAAGATTGAGTGGGATGATGTCTATTACCGCCGGGATATCGGGCATCGGGCGATTGCCCATGAGAGGCAGGGTTGAAGTGCTGAGTGCTGAGTGCTGAGTGCTGAGTGCTGAGTGCGAGAGGCTAGCTGCTGGTCGGCTGTGGGAGCGGCTTTAGCCGCGAATGGGGCTTCGATTTGCCCCTTATCGCGGCTAAAGCCGCTCCCACAGGGGATTGGCAGGGCCTTTCTTGCTCCTTGCTCCTTGCTCCTTGCTCCTTGCTCCTTGCTCCTTGCTCCTTGCTCCTTGCTCCTTGCTCCTTGCTCCTTGCTCCTTG
>NZ_SLKM01000001.1:0-3588 GCF_007134575.1 Natronospira sp. | reverse complement strand
GACGTGGACGTTCTCGTGGCGTTCGATGGTCGCGGGACATCGGATCGCTATTTTGGTCTCCAGTTTTATCTGGAAGATCTGCTGGGTCGGCCGGTGGATCTCGTTACGGACAAGGCCGTTCGGCCGGAGCTTAGGCCGTTTATCGAAGAAGAGGCTGTTCATGTCCGGTAAGAGGCTGGAACGGGAATGGCGGTTTTACATCGCCGACATGATCGAGTTCGCCCGAAAGGTGCTCCTTTATACCGAGGGTAAGAGCCAGAATGACTTTTTGTCGGACGGTCTGACCTAGGATGCAACACTGCGTAATCTGGAATTGATCGGCGAAGCTGCGACCCGGATTCCAGACGATATCAAGGTGGAGCACCCGGAAGTATCCTGGCGCAAGATCATTGCAACCAGAAATCGGCTAATCCACGCCTACCTCGGTATTGATGACGATATTGTCTGGAGCATCATCCAGGACGATATTCCCGGTCTTCTTGAGCAGCTCGAGGCATTGCACCGCCTGTATTCCTGAGGCAGTCATTAACCGATGGCAGCCTCGCTGATTTGTGAGGGCCTATCGATCACATGCTGGAAACGGAGGCGCCGACCGCGCTTAATGGCTTTGTGCCAAGGGTGAGAACCTGGAGTCTATCCTGGGCTGGACCACTCCGACACCTGCTGATCCTGCCTCAACCGTATCCGCCTGAGATTGACCGCATCGAATTTCTGTATCAGAGAGTCGTTGTGTGTCGGTTCAGGCGCGGGTAGGGTTGCCCGTGCTTCGTCGTGAAAGCGCTCTGCGAGTAGCGGCTTTGTTTCCCCGCAGTATCTCTGTTCCCACCAGTTGATGATGCGTTCTTCGCTGGTCTTGAAGGTTTACTCGCTGGGCAGGTGTCTGCTGCGCGGGTGATACTGGAACAATTCTGACCGTCCGGGAGAGGGTTTCGATGCGGGATAGGTTTCGACGGATGTCGGTGTCGTTTGCTGCGCAGGCCAGTTGGCTGCTGTTGCCGGTGGTTGTCTTGCAGGGCGCTTACTTGCGTTTGACGGTGCCGCGCTTGGGGGAGGCGCCGGGTGCGCGTTCCGGGCGCGTGGACGGCGAGGGGCCGGTGCTTCGGCTGCTGGTGGTGGGGGAGTCGACGGCCGCCGGGGTGGGGGCGACGGATCAGGCGCGGGGGCTGGCGCGGTGGACGGCGGAGACGGTGGCGGCATTGAGCGGGCAGGCGGTGGCTTGGCGGGTGTTGGGGCGGAATGGGGCCACGGCGCATTCGGCGCGTGTGCGGCTGCTGGAATCGGCCGAGGATGTGGAGGCCGACCTGGCTGTGCTGGTGCTGGGGGTGAATGACACCCTGCGTTTTCACGGGCCGCGGCGCTGGCGGCGGGATCTGACCCGGCTGGTGGACGCCTTGCGCCGGCGCTGCGGGCCGGTGCCGGTGGTGCTGGCGGCGGTGCCGCCGATGCAGCGGTTTCCGGCGATTCCTTCCCCCACGCGTCAGGTGCTTGGTCTGCGTGCCCATCGCCTCAAGCGCCATGTAGAATCAGATAATGGGATGTGAGCTGATCCGTGACTTCCACGGTGCAGACTGGGATGGTGTGAAAACACAGGGACGATGAATATTTCTTGTGACAGGAGAACGGTCATTATGCAGCAGGCATCAGAAGGCCTGAGTCAGGCGGAGTTGGATCAACTGGGGGACTTTCTGCTCTATCGCGGACTGTCCGAGGAGGAGCTTGATGCCCAAGAGCCGGATCCTGATCGGGATGAAGGGGTGTTGACCGTTCCGGGGCTGGATGGGTTTCTCACGGCCATCGTGAGTGGGCCGGCGATGATCATGCCGTCTCGGTGGCTGGCGGCTATCTGGGGGGATGAGCAGCCTATCTGGAACAGCATGGAAGAGGCCCAGGAAGTGACGGGGCTTGTCATGCGGCATATGAATAATGTATCCGACTGCCTTATGGGGCAGACGGATATATTCGAACCGATCTTCTTCGAGCGTGAGGTGGAGGGGAAGGTTTACACCATTGTGGATGAATGGTGTGAAGGATATCTCAGGGGCATGAGTCTGGACGCCGCCAACTGGCGCAAGGGGGGCGAGGAGGTCAAGCGTTTGCTGGCGCCGATCATGGCCTTTACCGAACAAGCGGGTTGGCCGGCGCATGATCTGCCGACAGCGGATCTGGAGAAAATGCAGGCGAAGATCGGCCCCAGTGCCCAGGGTCTGCATGCCTACTGGCTGAAGCGCCGGGAGGAGTTCATGCCCGCGGCAGCTGCCCGGCCCCAGGGTACGGTTCGCCGTGAAGGCCCGCGGGTGGGGCGTAATGAGCCTTGTCCTTGTGGCAGCGGCAAGAAGTTCAAGAAATGCTGCATGCACTGAGGTGAATTTTCAGCGCTCGGGGTGGGTGAAGCCACGATACTGACGGCCCGAATCGAGCGGGCAATATTGCTGATTCAGGGCACGATGACGATACGGCCAGCTGACTGGCCTGCCTGCAGGTATTCAATCGCCTGGGGTACCTCTGACAAGGGGAAGGTCCTGGCCACGACCGGAGTCAATGTCCCCGCCTCGAGCATGCCACGAAGAATCACCATGGCATCGCGTTTTTCGATGACCTCGAATGAGGGCCAGGGCAGGTGGCGGTCGAATCGTGCCCACAGCATGAGGCCGAGAAAGTAGGGGATCCCACCCAGGGTTCGGTGGCCTTTGGCGCCGTAGTGATCGTGGCCGATGATGATGATTGCGCCATCGGGCTTGAGGATGCGTTTGCAATCAGAGAGCGGGAGGGTGGAGGCGACATCGATGATGAGATCGATGTCTTTTTCGAGCTCGATGACGTTGTCTTGCGTGTAGTCGATGACCTTGTCGGTACCCAGGGATCGCATGTAGTCGAGTTTGCTGCTGTGATCCACGCCGATAACAAAGGCGCCGTTCGCTTTTGCCATTTGAATGGCGATGCTGCCCACGCCGCCGGCGGCGCCGTTGATCACGATGCGCTGACCCGGCTCTGTCCATAGGTTCTTGCGGAGATTGACCAGGGCTATGATCCCGGCGGTGGGCACCGATGCCGCCTGCTCGAAGGTGATGCCTTCGGGTTTGAGCGCCAATACCTGTTGCGGCACGCAGACGTATTCGGCGTAGGCCCCGCCGTTGACCCATTGGATTCGGTCGTGGGTTTCACCGAACACCGCATCGCCGGGGCGAAAGTCCGTCACGGCCTGTCCAACGGCGGTCACTTCGCCGGCCATGTCCAGGCCGGGGATCGCTTGTTTCTGTCTTCTCAGGCCGGCGCCCATGAGTCTCATCAGGCGGGGGTAGCCGGTGACGGCATGCCATACGTCGGGGTTGACCGAGGCGGCTCTTACCCGAACGAGGACCTCGTCCGGAGCGGGTGTCGGGATGTCGACTTCGCGCAGATGCAGGACCTTGTCGGGTGCCCCGTATCGATCCTGGACGATGGCTCGCATGGTCGTCATTCGAGATGGCGCAGGATCGCGCTCTCCCGAAGGCCTGGTTTCAAACGGCTCAATCGATGGTTTGTCATTGTTCAGTTTCCGTTGGCGGCCTTAAAGCATAGGTCATCGAGGCCGGGAATGCTTGTTTCATG
>NZ_SLKM01000107.1:0-13490 GCF_007134575.1 Natronospira sp. | reverse complement strand
CCCAGGCGGGACGAGGGAAACCCCAGCAGAAGTATTGCCGGGCAGAGTGCGAACAGGACAACGATGTCCACCAGCGCCAGGGCGACAAAGGTCTCCCGGAGCAAGGCGGAGTCTCGGGAGAGGAGCGAGACCGCCAGGAGAAACAGACCCACGGCATAGAATGGATAAACGGACTTGCCATAGATCCTGAGCCAGGCTTGTAGTCGGGACGACAATGGCAAACCGGCCTCCTTGGCCTCAACGGCGGCAGTGTCCGAGTCCCGGATTGTTACCCTTCAGCGCCTGAAAGCCAAGTCCGCCCCCTCCAAGGGCCGACACACGGTGCCGGCCACTGCCTCGGACGGGGCCCCTGGCCAGCAACGGCCAGGGGCATTTCACTCAGCGACATTCCTCGGACACCAGCTCACCGGCGATAAAGACCTTGCACACCCGGCTCACGTACTCGAAGGGCTCACCGTCAAACAGCACCAGATCCGCCTGTTTTCCGACTTCGATACTGCCCAGGTCCTCATCCAGCCCCAGAATTCGGGCCGGGTTGAGGGTAATCGCAGCCAGGGCATGATCCACCCCCAGGCCATTGGCTGCGGCGATCGCCGCCTCGAACAGTACCACTCGGGCCTTGGGCACATAGGCCTCGTAACCCCCCTGAATGGCAAAGGGAATACCCGCCTCCTGCAACTTGGCGGCGGTATCAAAGGCGGCATTCATGCTCTCGCCACCGGTGCGGGTCATGGTGGGGTGAAGCAATACCGGCACGCCGGCCTCCCGAATCCTGTCCAGCACCAGATAGGCATCCGCCGCGCCTTCCAGCACCAGATCCAGGTCAAACTCCTCCGCCAGGCGCAGGGCGGTCATGATGTCCACGGCGGTGTTGGCATGCACCAGGGCCGGCAGCTCCCCCTCCAGAACCTTGAGCAGGGCCTGATTGCCCAGATCGGAGGGACGCTCGTCTGGGTCCTGACGACTATAGGCGCGGGCATCCTCGAAAGCCTGGCGAATCATGGCCACGCTCTTTGATCGAGTGCCGGGGGACTCGAAATGACGGGAGACACCGGCGCCAAGCGTGAAACTGACACCAGCCAGGGGGCGGATGACGGCATCATCCACGGTGTCTCCGCGGGTATGAACCAGCATGGTCTGCCCCGATACCAGGGCACCGGGCGCCGGCCCGGTGTGCAGGGTCGTAACCCCCAGGGAGCGCAACCATTCCACCAGCCCCTCGGAGGGGTTGTAGGCATCCAGGGCCCGCAATCCGGGCTGGATGGGCGCTGAGGTATCAAGCTGATCCTGATCGTCCGGCACGTTATACATGCCGGCCAGGCCGACCACGCTGCGGGCGTCAATCAGGCCCGGCGTCACAACCGCTGTCTCATGCACGGCATAGTCCGCCGGAATGTCGATCTCCTCCGCCGTTCCCACGGCCTGAATACGATCCCCATCCACCAGGACGATACCGTTCGGAATCACCTCGCCGGAGACCGTATGGACCTGCTCGGCCTTGATGGCGATACCGGCATGCAGGCTGGTACCGGCGAGGCCGGCAATGAGAATCAATGCGCTAATGGCTATCCGTTTCATTGCCCACCTCCCTGACCATGGCTGTGCAGACTGTCCCCACGGAACACTTCAGGGCCACCCGTGGCCCACTGGCGTTGCTCGGGATCATCGCGATCAAAGACCCGCTGGCCTTCCACCCAGGTTTCCAGGACATGGGTATGCACCGAGAGAGGATCGCCACTGAGAATGATGAAATCCGCATCCTTGCCGGCTTCCAGTGAACCCAGTCGATCATCCAGGCCCAACATGCGGGCGCCGGCCAGCGTCAGGGCTTCGATGGCCGCTTCCCGGGACATACCGGCACGTACGCCAAGACCGGCGGAACGCATGAACAGTCGTGAGTCGGTAATGAAGTCATCGGTATGGAAGGCGGTATCCACCCCCGCCTCTTCCAGGGCCGGTGCGGTCTTCCATAGCAGGTTGACCGCCTCGTGCTTACCACCCGGCGAATCGATCATGATGATGGAGGCGGGCGCATCGGCTTCGGCAATGCGCTCGGGCACTTTCCAGCCCTCGCTGACATGGTGCAGCACCGGGGTAAAACCAAATTCATCACCCAACCGCAGGGCGGTGATGATGTCATCGTGCCTGTGAGTATGGAAATGCACCGTCCGCTCACCATCCAGAATCTGCAGCAACGCCTCCATGCCAAGGTCCACATCCGGCTGACGGTCGGGATCATCACCCGCCCGTTCCTGGCGCCGACGGTAATCCCGGGCCTGACTGAACAGAGCCCGGACCATCTCGGCGGAACGGGCCCGGGTCCCGGGGAAAGGCCCACCCTGATCCCGAATGGGATTGGTGCCATTGGCCATCTTCATGCCGCCGCAGACACCGAAGGTGGCATCCTCGCAGAAGAGCCAGTCATCCACGGTCAGCGGATTGGCGCGCAGCTTGAGGTACAAGGTCTGCCCGCTCATCAAATGACCGGAACCGGGCATGACATTCATGGTGGTGATGCCGCCGGCCAGGGCACGGCGAAAACTGTGGTCGCGTACATTGACCGAATCCAGGGCGCGCACACCCGGGTGCAGGGCACCGGAACGATCGCCACCGGCGGGCCCGCCCACATGGGAGTGGGTATCCACCAGGCCTGGAAGAATCACCTTGCCGGAGACATCGCTCACCTGGGCATTGTCGGGAATCCGTACTTGGTCTGCGCTACCAACGGCGACGATCCGGTCTCCGTCGATCAGCAGGACACCATCCTCGATCACCGGTCCCGACACCGGATAAATGGTGGCACCGGTAAAGGCATGGGGTTCTGCATGGGCACTGCAGGCCGAAACCAGCACCCCCAGCAACAACAACAGGACTCTCTGCATTGCTCTTCTCCTTGGGCAGGGTCCGAGGGAAAAGGAATGCCTGACAATAGCAGAAGTCCGAGTTCGGACAAATTCTGGACGGCGAGCGGCGAGCGGCGAGCGGCGAGCGGCGAGCGGCGAGCGGCGAGCGAGAAGATGGTAGATTAAGGCGTATCCGGAGCAAACGGGCAATGAATATGAGCAAGCGATGTCACGCCATGCCTTTCTGGCTGGTCCTGTTATTACCCCTATGGCTGCTCAGTGGCTGCGCCCGGGCGCAAGTCCAGATGCCCGGGCCGGGGGAAGTGGAACCGGAGCTGGGCGAAGACCACTTCATTGCCGCCGATGCCTACGCCATGCCGCTGACACGCTGGCTCCCGGAGGGGGAAATAAAGCAGGTGGTACTTGCCCTGCATGGTTTCAATGACTTTCGCCAATCGCACCTGCCACTGGCCCGGAAACTCAGTGCCCGGGGCAGCGCTATCTATGCCTATGACCAGCGTGGCTTCGGCGCCACTGCCCAACGAGGCATCTGGCCGGGACAGGAGCGCCTGGTGGAAGATGCCCGCACGGCCCTTGCCCTGTTGTCGCAACGATACCCGGACAAGCCCCTGTATCTGCTTGGCGAAAGCATGGGTGCGGCAGTCAGTATTCTGACAACCACCGAGACAGAGGCTGCGCTTTCAGCCGATGCCCTCACACTGGATGGCATGATCCTGATGGCGCCGGCTGTCTGGGCCCGGGAAGAACAGCCCTGGTATCAGCGGCTGGGACTCTGGCTGGGCATTCGGGTGGCGCCGGGCATGAAGGTCGACAGTGACTGGGTGGCGGTGGAGCCCACGGATGATCCGGACTGGGCCGAGTACTGGGATGAACACCCCCTGGTGCTGCAACGCAGTCGCATTGACGCCCTTGAAGGCATTTCACTGCTCATGAGTGATGCCCTGGCAGCAAGTGAGAAGCTGAACATCAATAGTCTGGTGCTGTACGGCGGGAAAGATGAAGTGGTCCCCAAGGAGGCTATCTGCGCCCTGGTGAAACGCCTGCCCGAACCTGACGACGTCCCCTGGCGCATGGCCTACTACCCGGAAGGATGGCATTTCCTGGCTCGGGACAGCCGGGCTGATGAAACCCTGGAAGATATCACCGCCTGGCTGGAAGACCACGACGGGGCACTTCCCTCTGAACGAATGATCGCTCCGGCAGACTGGCGTCAGGCGCATTGCGAGTGAGGGCCTGATTTTGGGGAAGGTGCTTTGTAGCTGAATTGGCTTCGATTGGGGTGGTGCCTTTATGTTGTCGGTGACTTGGGCCGTCCTCGCGGCGAGTTTGGTTCAGTCTCATGCCTTGCTGCCATCTGAAGGCTTTTAATCGCGGCTAAAGCCGCTCCTACGGTGCCAATAGCAGCTGCCGAAGCCGCCGTGGGAGCGGCTTTAGCCGCGAATACATCGGCCGAATAGAAGACACTTTTCTCAGAAATCAGCATACACCTTCAGTAGGCACGGCCCAGGTGACCCCACCCAAAGGTAGGCTTCGGTCCTAAGCCTTCCGCCCCCGCCCGAAAAGCCCGCGAGGCGTGCCCCGCCGGATAATGAGGCGATTACGACCCTGGTGCTTGGCCTCATAAAGAGCCGCATCCGCCCGCAGCAGACAATCCAGGGCAGAGTCACCGGAGCCGGGCACCGCAGACCACAGGCCAATGCTCACTGTCAGGAAGGTACTTTGGCCCTCGAACGCCACCGGCTCGGAAGCCACCATGAGTCGAAAACGCTCCAGCTGCGCAATGAACTGCTCGGCATGATTCTCCTCGCAGAGCACAACGAACTCCTCACCCCCATAGCGAGCCACCGTCTCCGTGGCACGCTGGAAATACTCCCGCAACAGATCGGAAACCCGTCGCAGGCATTGGTCACCGAAAGCATGGCCAAGACTGTCATTGATCTGCTTGAAGTGATCAAGATCCAGCATGGCCACCGACAGCAATGACCGGTTGCGGCGACAATGGGCCAGGGCATGGGATAGGCGCACATCCAGATAGGCCCGATTGTAGAGCCCGGTCAGACTGTCCTTTCGGGTCAGCTCAGTCAGTTGGCGATTTGCCTGCTCCAGCCCCAGATTGACCGTGCGCAGACGATAGCCCCAGAAAAGACCAGCCAGAAAGATAAGCACCATGACCGCCAGCGCCCCGGCAAACAAGGTGTAATTGCGTCCTTCCTCAAACTGCACCTGATACCAGGCATTGATGATTTCCTGCCGATCACGGGGGGACAGGCTCGCTACAGCGGCCTCAAAGACCTCCGCCAGCATTGGCTCATCCTTGCGAGTCGCCACGGAGAGACGGGAATCCCCGTCGATACGGCCACTGATTTTCACATTCGGCGCCCGCATCTGCTGAATGGCATAACCGATGCTGGCCATATTGCCGAGCATGCCAAACAGCTGCCCACTCTGGACACCCGCTACGCCATCCTCGTAGCTATCCACCTCCACCAGATTGATCCCCGGGTATTGCTCACGATAGATCTCGACAAAACTGAAATCGCGCATGATCCCCAGAGGAAGATGACTGACCTTCGAGAGATCACTGATGTGACCGCGGCTATCCAGGGTGGCAATGACCGAGGGGGTTTCCAGATAGGGTTCGGTGAAATTCAGGAACTCGGCACGGCCACTGGTTTCCATGGCCAGCGGCAGCACATCGCAATCCCCCTGCCGAGCCCGCTGCAACGTCTCGGGCCAATCTTCCGTCTCCAGCAATTCCGTCTCGATGCCGGCCCGAGCGGTCATCAGATCCATGAAGTCCGCCCCCATGCCCACATGGCGGCCACGCCGGTCAATGGCTTCGAAAGGGAGCCAGTCGGGGTCCACACAGAGCCGCAAGGGCTGGTTCTCCTCCAGCCAACGGCGTTGCTCTGCCGTCAGCGGTACCCGATCGGCTGCAGGGATCTCACCCTCTCCCCCAGATGCCGGGGAGGCCAGGGTCATCGCAGTGGCGAGGCCCGCAAGGAGACAAATTGGTCGGAGATCCATTCCGCCCTCCTCTAGCACTCTGCATGATCGTGCTACCACCCGTGTCAGCAGGGATTGAAGCGGCCCAGGCTGAACAAGGTTGATCCAGGATCGAATCAGGAATTGCCCAGTTTGTGCTTTGAGTGTAGTTGAGAAACTGTCAAAGTAAGGGGGTAATCGATATTCCCTTCCAGCCCACTGAACGGAACGCACGATGGATCATAGCCGCGTGAAGGACGACCCACTGATTGCCGGACTGCTGTTTCAGGGCGGGCTGGTCATACTGGCCCTGATATTGGCCTGGCTGTTGAGCATCAACCTTGCCGAGCATCTTGATTTCTCGACCCAGGCCCTGCTGCTGGCGATACCGGCCACTCTGGTGATTTTCCTGGCCTTCGGCCTGCTCATCCCCTTTCGCTTCCAATGGGCCCGGGAGCTGGAAGAACAGGTACTCAAATTACTGCATGGACTGTTCCGGGGACATAGCCACGGCTGGGCCCTGCCTCTGGCCCTGCTGGCCGGCGTTGGAGAGGAACTGTTGTTTCGGGGCGTGGCCCAGACCTGGCTGCAGGAACACACCGCACCCTGGCTGGCAATCCTGATTCCAGCCGTGGTCTTCGGCCTACTTCATTTCTTGAGTACCGCTTACTTCATCCTGGCCACCCTGATGGGGATCTACATGGGCCTGCTTTATTACTGGAGCGGCAATCTCCTTCTGCCCATCCTGGTCCATTTCCTTTATGACTGGGTTGCCATCAGCTACTACCTTCGAAAACCACCACCGACGGATGAAAGCCCGGATGAGCAAGAGGCAGGCGGTGAGTAAGGAAGCTGAAAAAGCGTCGGGCCTGATCCTTGATGCCTTCGAGGACTATAACGCCCGTTTTTCGGATATCACCCGTCGCGCGGCCCGGCGATTTCAGCGAGGCGATCATGCGGGCATGCAGGCAGACACGGTGGAACGTATTGCCCTTTATGACCAGTGCATCCGTGAAACCCATGACCGCCTGGAACACAAGCTGGGCGGTCGTCTGTTATCCCGACGACTGTGGCAAGCAATCCGCGGCCGTTATGCCGAGGCGATCCATTCCCAGCTTGACGCCGAGCTTTACAAGACATTCTTCAACACCCTGAGTCGGCGCCTGTTTCATACCCGGGGTGTGGCGCCTGATATCGAGTTCGTGGCCCTGGATATTGAACCCACGGATCAGATAAGTCATCCGGTGGCCAGGGACCATTTCGCAGTTTCCACCTCTCTGGAGGAGGCCTGGCAAAGGGTTCTTCTCAGCGGACCATTCCGCCTCCCCCATTGGGACAGGGATGAAGATGCCCGCCTCCTTTCAGACAGGTTGATGGAAAGGATGAAGGCCCTGGGGGAGGAGCGGGTGGTGGCCATTGAACTGCTGCAAACGGTCTTCTACCGGGATGGTCGTGCCTACCGGGTGGGGCGGATATTCGGGGAAGAACGCTATCTGCCCTGTGCCCTGGTGATGGTCAACCGACAAGGTCGTCTGCAGGTTGATGCATTACTTACCGGGCATCAGGAACTGAGCATCCTGTTCGGCTACACCCACAATTACTTCCTCGCCGATCTGCCTACCGTGGGCGATGCGGTGGTATTCCTGCGCACCATTCTGCCCCACAAGCCGCTGGATGAACTCTACACCGTTCTCGGCCGCATCAAGCAGGGCAAGACAGAACGATATCGCCACTTCTTTCGTCACCTGCAGGCAACACCCGAGGAAAAACTGGTTACCGCCGCCGGCACTGCCGGCATGGTCATGCTGGTATTCACCCTCCCTTCCTATCCCCTGGTCTTCAAGGTCATTCGTGATCACTTCGGCCCCGCCAAACCCTTTGGACGGGCTCGAGTGATTGAGCGATACCGCATGGTCTTTCGTCATGAACGGGGCGGCCGCCTGGTGGATGCCCAGAGTTATCGACACTTGCGCTTTCCTCGCGAGCGCTTCGACCCGGACTTTCTGGACCAGTTGCTTTCCGCCTGCGGGCAATCAGTCACTGAGGATAATGGGGACCTGATAATCAGCCACTGCTATGTGGAGCGCCGGGTCACGCCGCTGAACCTGTATCTGCCCGGCGCCGACCAACAGGAGCAGAAAAGGATCATCCATGATTACGGCCAGGCCCTGGTGGACCTGGCCCATGCCGACATCTTCCCCGGCGACCTGCTACTGAAAAACTTTGGTGTGACTCGCAATGGTCGGGTGATCTTTTATGACTACGATGAGATCCGGCGTATCAGTGAGTGCCGCTTTCGGCCTATCCCCAGAGCCAGGGACGAAGTGGAAGAACTGAGTGATGAAACCTGGTACACGGTCAGCGAGGGGGATGTCTTTCCGGAACAGTTCCCAAGCTTCATGGGGCTGACGGCGGAACAACTGTCATGGCTACAGGAAAGCCATCCCAGCCTGTTTGATTATCGTTGGTGGCAGACCCTGCGCGAGCAGCTCCACCAGGGATTGCCCAGGGAGTATCCGGCCTACCCCGAGCAGTCTCGCCTGTGCCGCTGAGCACACACTTTCACCAGTCATAACGCATGTTGATCCAGGCCCGGTTGCGGAAACGCAGGGGATCACCCTGGATGCGTGCCAATCCAAACTCGAGACGTGCATTACGAATTTCGGGCAGTGCCATCAAACCGGAAGGCATGCCGAAAGAGAATTCCAGACCAGTGATCTCCAGCCAGTCTCCTTCACTGGCGCTACTTTCACCAAGACGGTGCCTGCGATGAAACAGGCGCCGGGTATCCCGCCGGTCACGAAACTGCAGGGTCTGGCCCTGATATTCCCGGCCATTCGACAAGCCCAGGGGCAAGGCCGGTTCGAAAATACGCAGGGGCAAACTACGGGGTTGATGGCTTGTACTCACCAGGCCGCCTAGCTGCAGGGACTCCACTTCAGCCGAAAGGCTGCGCCGCTGCCATGCCAGCTCCAGCAAGCCTTCGGCCTGGCCTACTGCCAGAGAGGCATGCAGGCCGGAGAGGTCCCAGTCCTGCCCGTCGCTGCTACCTTCGTAATAGCTGCCGTTAACACGAAGATCCATACGCCAGTTTTCCCGCCGCGGATACCAGCGGCCACCTGCCGTAAGCCAGGCCCAGTCACGATCAAAACGGTCGCCATCCTGTTTCGCCCGGGTCATCGCCAGACCGGCTTCCGCGGACCCGGCCAGACTCTGTCCGCTCCGACCCAATCGGCTGCTGAGCAGAAAACCGGTCTGCTCCTGGGCCTGGACCAGCTCGGCCTGTTGATAGCGAATCTCGCGCAGCGCGGCCGGATCATCGGCCTGATGGAACAGGGCGCCGCGCAGGGTTGCCGGCCACCCCGCATAATGAGCGGCCAACACCGCTCCTTCCCGACTGCCCCGAGTGGAGGCGGACAGGGCGGCCAGCCAGTCGACCCGCCCCACCAGATCACCGCCCTTCACGCCCAGGTCAAAACCGGTGTCGTTACGGTCCCAGCGCAGATTGAGCATTGCGCTGGCAAACTGCGGGCCCAGGCCATAGTCACGGGACTCCACCGCTTCCACAGCCGGCGGGGCGCGCCGCTGGAGGGATTGCGGTGTCAGCGTTACCGGCGCATGCAGAGCCAGTTCAGGCAATGGCGGCGGCGCCTCGCTGTCCAGCCAGCGCAGCTTGGGCTCATGGGCATCCACTTCCAGATAGAGCAGTGCCTCACGGCCAGGTACCGGCAAAGGTGAGGTGGCGACTTTGGCGCCCAGGCGCCGCCATTGCCGCTCATCGCTGTCGATGGCAAGGCGCTCAATGCCAATCAGGCCCCGGTAACCACGAGCGTAATAAAGGTACTCACCATCTGGCGTAAAGGCGGGGCGGGAGAGATAACCGCCGGCCTCGGCCTGAAGCAGTTCCCGACTCTCTCCCCCGGGCATCATCCGCTCCATCAGCGTCCAACGGCCCTGCTGGTGGCGCAGGTAGACCAGACGGCTGCCATCCGGCGACAGCCGCGGAAAATCATGGACCTGGTCCAGCCGCGCCTCTCCCAGGGGCGATATGTCCCCGCTATCCAACGCCAACCGCACCAACTGGGAGTGGCCATTTCGCAAACGAACCGCAACGGCCCAGTCACCACTCGGCGCGGGCTCCGGCCGACGCAGATGAGCCTGCCGGGTCAATTGCTCCACCTCTCCGGTAGACAGATGCCAGCGATACAGCTCATGAATCAGGCGGCCCTGACCATCGGGTGTGGCCGCCGTGAACAGCAAACCTTCGCCATCAGGCAGCCAGCGGGGATCCCGGGGGCGGAGATTATTGGGCAGGACCAGGCGATGTTTGCTCTCACGGGGCAGGGATTCCGGCTCTACCGCGGCGACATCATCAGGGTCCCGTTCCAGTTGTTCTTCCTGCCGTCGCTGCCAATCCTCGAAGGCCGATTCATTGTCGTCCAGGGCATAGACATGCAGGGCGGGTTTGCCATTGCTCTTACTGCGCACCAGGGCCAGATAATCACCCTCCGGTGATACCGCCGGGTGCCCGAGGGAACCCGAGAAGCGCTGCCAGAGCGCATCCTCCGCCGCCGGCAGTTGTTCCTCCACTTCCAGGGCCCGGCGAGTGACCTCGGCGGTAAAGCGATGATAAAGGCGAGCGGGGGATTCACCGAAGACGCCACGAAAGTTCTCGCTGAAACTGCGGCGATTACTGGATGTCATCCGCGCCCAGAGATCACGAAAGGCCTGCTCACCCTCACGGTCTTCCAGCCATTGAAAGAAGGCAGCACCCACCAGATAGACCTGATTGCTGTCATTCCAGCCCGCCACGGGACGGCGGCTCAGGGCCCCGTAGCCGGGCAGTTCACCGGCCAGGGCCCAGGCCCGGATCCGGCTTGCGCTCCAGTCGCTATTGGGACGCCCGGTCCCGGTGAGCTGGCCCTCCAGATAAGTGGCATAACCCTCTATCACCCAGAGCGGTACTTCGGCAAGATGGGCGGTATCGAAAGGCAGCCACCAGCGGTTCATCCTCTCGCCGGCGGTGGTCCGCAGGGGCCGGGACAGATGGGCCAGATGAACATGCTCATGGATGATGAGAAGCTCGGGCCAGTCGGAATAGTGGCCCAGTAACTCATCCGACAGGGGCGGGGTCGTGAACAGGACCATGCGGCTACGGCCGGTGAGTGGAATGGCCATGCCGGCCGCGCTGTTCAGGGGATCAGCAATGAGCACATCCACCGGCCCTGCCGGCGCATGGCCCACTCGCTCATGGACCTCATCGGCAACGGCTTCCAGGCGAGCGGCAGCCCGCCTAGCCCAGGGCTCGGCCTCGGCCTCGAAATGCAGGCGAAAGCCGTCGGTTTCCAGGCTGCGCCAATCCCCCTCCGGCGTCGCCGCCAACAGCGGGCCGGAGAGGCCAAACAGGGACAGTGCAAGCGCGGCGAGCGGGCCGCTGGGGTGACTCACTGCTGCCTCAGAAGGTATAGGAGCTGGACATGAATATGGTCAGGTTCTCCGCTGTGACATCCTGAGGATCTCCGCCCGGCAAAACCCGGCCCTGACCACTGCCATGGGCATAGCCCAGCCCCAGGTCCAGGGAAGAGTTACGGGTAAAGCGGGCAATACTGGCGCTGATCCCATAAAGATTGACGTGATCATGTTCCACCACATTGGCCGGGGTATTGGCACGATTGGAGAATATGCCACCGCGCAGGGCCCAGGTATTGCTCAGGTAGTACTCGGTGCCAATGGCAAAGTTCCAGACCTCCTCCACATCCCGCCCTCCTCGGGCTGAATCCCGGAAGCTGCTGTGATAACTGACGTCTGCACTGATCATCCAGCGAGGGCTGTGAAACCAGGCAGCCCCAAGCCGCAGTTCCCAGGGATGGTCCCGGGTTTCGCTGTCGCGAAAGATACGATAGTCCACGGCGCCCTCCGGACAAAGATCCAGATCCGACTGGGAACTGCCGATACAGCTAAAACCCAGGAAATTGGAGGCAGACAAGACATGGGTATGGCGCAGGCTCGCGCCCAGGGACAGGCGCCCTTCCGGTTCCCACATGATGCCGATTACCGGTTTGACGCCCCACTCGTCATTCTGATTCTGTCGGTACCGCCATTCCAGGTCCGCATCCGGATCACCAGGCCCCGTACCTTCATCCAGCACCACGATCTGGTTAACCACTTCTTCCTGGTCACGAAAATGGAAATAGAAACTGGCGCCGATGGACCAGTCATCATTCAGTCTGATGGCGTAGCTGGGGCCCAGCTTGTAGACCCACTGGGTGTCATTAAGGTTAATGATGAAGCGATCAAGATTGGTCCCCACATCGGAAAAGACCTGGTCCTGATCTTCCTGGATGGCGTCGGTCACCACGAAGGAGAAGCCAAACACCCCGGGGCCCATTGGCTGGGTAATACCGAAAAAGTTGGGAATCAGCGTGCCGGATTCCCGCACCCAGTCCCGACCCTCGCCAAAGACATCCTTGTACGTGGTGTGCGTGCTGTGCCAGGCATTGACGCTGCCGGAGAGATTCAACTGATCGGCGTGGATAATGCCGGCGGGATTGTAATATAGCCCGGAGGGATCGTCGGACACGGCCGTGTAGGCACCCCCCATGGCGGCCGCTCGGGTACCAACCAACACATCGCGGTAGTGAAACTCATCTGCCATTGCCCCACCGGCCAGCACCATGCCCAGAAACCCGGCGATGGCCCCGGTGGCGAAAGACCCCCGCTCAGGGGCGATGTTGCTCAAACCGTGCTTGGAATCGATTCTGCTCAGGCCCACGTAGCCCCTCCTCTTGCAGTAAAACCCGAATCCGTTCAAGCCGTTCACCGGCGGCGGGATGGGTATCGCTCAACTCATCCGCGGCCCGCGCCCCCTCCAACTCACTCAAACGAGACAGAAAGCGACTGAAACCTTCCGCATCATAGCCCGTCCGGGCAGCCGTGCGCACACCAAAGCGGTCGGCCTCGAACTCGTCCTCGCGCTGAAGCCCATCCTCGAACAGCAATTCCACCACTCGGTCCACGGCCTGGGAGAAGAACACCTGGGTCGCCTCGGTGGCGCCACCAAAGAAACGGGTGAGGCCGGCCATGGGGGAGGCTTCCGGCGCCCGAATATTCAAGGCCTCCACGATATGCCGCCGGTCCACATGGGCGACTTCGTGGGCCAGCACCCCGGCCAGTTCGGCCTCGTCTTCCATTAGGGCCAGTGCCGCCGAGGTCACAAAAATGTAACCGCCCGGTGCGGCATAGGCATTTACCTGCTCACTGTCGATAACACCGAAGTAGAAATCGAGATCGGGCCGATCGCCGTGGAGGGCGACTGCCCGCCCCACCAGATTGACATAGCGCTGCAGGGCGGGATCATCCACCAGCTTGTGCCTGGCCAGAATTCGGGCGGCCACTTCACGACCCACGCGGATCTCCGCCCGCTCATTGGCTTCCGCCGCTTCCACCGGCTGAATCTGGTGCAGCCGCGCCCGGGGCGGATGTTCGGCCAGCACCGGGGCCAGAGGCATGAGGATCAAACTCAGCGCGAGCAACGGGGACAGACACCGCCAGGTCCTGCGACCCGGTTCGGCTCCGGAATCCTCCGCTTTGATCGCTGAATACTTCACTCCTCAACATCCTCCTCGGCGGCCATCAAAAACT
>NZ_SLKM01000100.1:0-3607 GCF_007134575.1 Natronospira sp. | reverse complement strand
GGCGAGTTGGTGAATTTTACCGGGGACGGCAGTGCCGCCGACCCCTTCGTCTTTGACGGCATGGAAGTGGTGGTGGATGGCACCGTGGAAGAGGGCGACGCCTTCCAGATTCAACCCACCCGCAGTGCCGGTGGAGGCCTGGCCCGGGAGATCAATGATCCCCGGGCCGTTGCCGCGGCGGCCCCCATCGTTGCCGGCCCCGGCGATGACAACCTGGGCACTGGCAGCATCAGTCTCGGCGAAGTGGTGGATATCGATGATCCCGATCTGCTGGACACCGTGGAGATCGAATTCATCGATGAGGACACCTTTGAGATCGATGGTACGGCCTTCACCTTCGAGCCTGGGGAGCCCATTGAATTCAATGGCTGGCGGGTGACCATCGATGGCCAGCCCGAGGCCGGCGATACCTTCACCGTGGAAGCCAATAGCGGTGCCACGGGGGATAACCGTAACGCCAACCGTCTCGCGGCCCTGGTGGATGAAGGGGTTCTCGACGGCGGCCAGACCTCCCTGCAGGACGCGGTGGGCGAACTGGTCGCCGATGTGGCGACCAAGACCTCCCAGTCCCAGTCCAACCGGGATGCCCAGCAAACCCTCAGGGATCAGGCTCGGGAGTCGCTGGAATCGGTTTCCGGGGTGAATCTCGATGAAGAGGCGGCGAATCTCATGCGTTTCCAGCAGGCATATCAGGCTTCGGCGCAATCCATCCGGGTGGCTGATACGGTGTTTCAGTCCCTGCTTAGCGCGGTAGGGAGGTAAACACTGATGAGAGTGTCAACGAGCTGGTTTAATCTGAATGCGACTCTGCAAATGCAGAATCAGCAGTCGCAACTGGCTAAAACCCAGGAGCAGGTGGCCAGCGGCAAACGTATTGTCCGACCCTCCGATGACCCCATCGGCTCGGTCCAGGCCCTGGAGCTGGGGCGTGCCCTGCAGAAGAACGAGCAGTTTGACCGCAATGCGACCATCGCCCAGAACCGCCTCCAGACTCAGGAGAGCACCCTGACGGAGGTAGGGGACATTCTTCAGCGGGCCCGTGAGCTCACCGTGCAGGGGGGCAATGGCAGCCAGGGCAACGACAGCCGCCAGTTCATCGCCAATGAGCTGCGGGAGCTGCGCCAGTCCCTGATTGATTTGGCCAATACCAAGGATTCCAGCGACAATTTCATTTTCGCCGGCTATCGCGGCGGCACCCAGCCTTTTTCCCCGACCCCGGATGGCGTGACTTATAACGGCGATGAGGGCCAGCGCACGCTGCAGATTGGGCCCAATCGTTTTGTCACCGATGGCAACCCGGGCTCGGAAGTCTTCATGCGTATTCGCGAGGGCAATGGGACTTTCAAGGTCGAGGCGGGTGAAGATAATCAGGGCACCGGTGTCATCAAGAACAGCAGTATCCGCGACCTCCAGGACTGGACGGGGGACAGTTACGAAATCGAGATCCTCGCCGATGGCGAGTACGAGGTCCGTGATTCGGTCGGTGACGTGGTGGAGACGGGCGTGTTCGCCTCCGGCGAGACCATTGGCTTTTCCGGTATCGAGTTCATCATCGATGGCAATCCGGAAGAGGGCGATCTCTTTGAAGTCACCCCCAGCCGGAATAGCAGTATTTTCAATACCTTTGATCGCCTGATCGATGCCTTTGAAACGCCGGTTAGTAACTCCCGCGACCGGACGCGGCAGCTCAACGAGATCAACCGCTCCCTGGATGATACCGATCAGGCCATTTCGCGGATGCTGGAGGTTCGTTCGGAAACCGGCGCCCGCCTGAAGGCCGTGGAAGACCAGATGTCGGTCAATGACGGGGCTCGCCTGGACCTGGAAACCACCAAATCCGGCATAGAAGATCTCGACTATGCCGAAGCCATCACCCGCCTCAACCAGCAGCAGGTGGGGCTCCAGGCTGCCCAGCAGGCCTATGTACGGGTCCAGGGCCTGAGCCTGTTCAACTTCATGTGATCCAAGGAGCAGAACCCGGGCCTCAGGAATGGCACCGTGGGAGCGGATTCATCCGCGATTTCAATCCCAAACCTGTCACACCGCTGTATCGCGCCCCCCAGGGCCCAGAAAACCGCCCCCGCAGCCGCCCATCCCGCTCCCTGCACCGTTCGTCGCCCGTTATGGAAAATTCCCCCCGGGCCCTAAAGTCTCCTCCCCTCCCGCCGTTAAGCCCACTGACAGCGCCGCAATTGTCCCATCGACCCAGAGGACCCGGCGTTGGGCATGAAGCCCGAGGTCTCACTCGGACAACTTCAGAAACGGCAAATTAGGAGTATGACTTATGAGCATGGGTTCGGTTATTAACACCAACATCATGTCGCTCAACGCCCAGCGGAACCTGTCTTCCTCCCAGGGCGCTCTGGCGACTTCCCTTGAGCGGCTCTCGTCCGGTCTGCGCATCAACAGCGCCAAGGACGATGCGGCCGGCCTGGCCATTTCCGAGCGTTTCACCGCTCAGATCAACGGTCAGAACCAGGCCATCCGGAATTCCAACGATGGCATTTCCTTCGCCCAGACCGCCGAGGGTGCGCTGGAAGAGGTCTCCAACCTCATGCAGCGTGTCCGCGAACTGGCTGTGCAGTCCGCCAATGACACCAACTCCGCCTCCGATCGGGAAGCCCTGAACCAGGAGGTTGAACAGGCTGTGGCCGAGATTCAGCGGATTGCCGAATCCACCCAGTTCAATGATCAGAACGTCCTGGACGGCACCCTCTCCGACCTGGTCTTCCAGGTGGGCGCCAACCGCGGTCAGACCATTTCCGTGGATGGTGTGGATTCCCGCACCGATCAGCTTGGTCTGCAGGTCTTCGGTGATCAGGAGGGCGTCAACACCAGCGACCTGGCCGATGTGGCTGGTGGTGATCGCACCATCACGATTGGTGACGATTCCATCGATCTTTCCGGGGCCGGTGACGACCTCTCTGCCATCGTTGACGCCATTAATGCCGAGGGCCTGTCCGGTGTTTCGGCTGAACAGGCTGAGTTCACCGAGACGGCCGAGATGACGGTGGGCTCGATTGAAGCCGCTTCGGATGGCGCTGGCGGATTAGAGGAAGTTTCCTTCGAATTCGATATTGGTAGCGCAACGATTTCGGTGGAAGCCGGCACTACCGGTGATTTCGGTGGAACGGCCTTGGCTATCGCGGTCGAAGAGGCCGTCAATGATGCCGACATTGGTGTGACCGTCGAGCGCGACGGGGACAGCCTGGTCTTCCGCAATGAAGACGGCGAGAATATCGAATTCTCCAACATGAGCATCACCAATGCGGCCACCGGCGTCAATACCGATGACCTGAGCGTGGTCTTCGGCGATGTCATGGGCGTGGGCGATGCCATCTCCAGCGTCACCACCGTTGCCACCACCGGCACCCTGGCTGTTAGCTCCCAGATTTCGGCGACCACTGGCGGCCAAGACCTGGTGTTCGAGCTGGAAGTGGCCGGGTTCAGCAACGTGGAAGTCACTGTCTTGGCCGGTGATATTACGGCGGGCGGCTCGGTGGATCAGGATGCGCTCGGTAGTGCCATCGCCGCGAGTCTGGATGGTCTGGCTGACATTACCGCCGCTTACAGCGCCACAAGTAACGAGATTTCGGTGACCCGCGCT
>NZ_SLKM01000284.1:0-3653 GCF_007134575.1 Natronospira sp. | reverse complement strand
GTGCACCAGCGTTTTCTCGATGATATCGCCTATCCCTTCAAGGTGAACCCCCTTTTCAACTATTGGGCGCCCCTGACCAGACATCCGGGCAGCTATCTGGTCTATCAGGCCGGCCAGCGTCCCCGCCTGCTCCTGCACGCGCCCAACGATTTCTGGCACAAGACCCCGGAGGCGCCGGAGGGGGACTGGACCGGGGCCTTCGAGATCGAGCTCTACGAGGACAGCAGCGAGATCGACAAGCAACTGGTGGCCCTTCGCCACCCCGTCTATCTGGGTGAGGCACCGCCGGCGGCTCTGGGTGAATGCCGACGCAACCCGGAGGATCTGCTCAATCATCTCCACTATTACCGGGCCTGGAAGACGGATTACGAAATCCAATGCATGCGCGAGGCCAACCGACTCGGGGCACAAGCGCACCAGGCCGCGGCACGGGCATTCCGTGAGGGGGCGAGCGAATTCGAGATTCATCAGGCCTTCTGCACTGCCTGCAGCCACACCCAGGCCGAGCTCCCCTACCCGGCCATCATTGCCCTCAACGAGAACGGTTCCACCCTCCACTATGACCATCTGGAACGCCAGGCCCCGGCCGAGGCCCGCTCCTTTCTGATCGATGCCGGTGCCGCCTTCAAGGGGTATGCATCCGATATAACCCGGACCTGGTCCGGGGGTGACGCCGACTTTTCCCGCCTGATTGACGAGATGGATGCCCTCCAGCGGGGTCTTTGTGAGCAGCTGCGTCCCGGCATCTCTTTCGGCGACCTCCACGATCAGACCCACCGGGCCCTGTCCCGCCTGCTTGCCGACTGGTCCTTCATTACCGTTTCGGCGGAAGAGGCCTTTGAAAGTGGGCTGACGCGCAAGTTCTTCCCCCACGGCCTGGGCCATCTCATTGGCCTGCAAGTCCACGATGTGGGGGGCCATATGGCCGGCCCCGATGGCAGCCGGGAGCCGCCACCGGCCGCCCATCCCCATCTGCGCACCACCCGCAAGCTGGACGCCGGCCAGAGTCTCACGGTGGAACCGGGTCTGTACTTCATCGACAAGCTTCTGGACCCGATCCGGGAAAGCGAGGAAGGGAAGGCCATCAACTGGACCCAGGTGGACCGCTTCCGCCCCTTCGGCGGCATCCGCATTGAAGACGACGTGGTGGTCACCGCCGACGGGCATGAAAACATGACCCGGAATGCCTTCGACAAGCTGTAAGGAGGAGCTGGAATGCAACGAGTCTTTGCCCCCAACGTAAAATTGCTGGGACTGATTGCCGCCCTTCTGCTGGCCGGCTGTGCCAGCGAGACTGAGGCCCGGGATGTCACCCCCCTGGAAGTCAATCTGGACAAACTGGTGGAACAGGCCGTGATTGGCGAGATTACCCAGCCCCATCAGGCCGACCCACCCCTGCGGGTATCGCCGGATGGCACCGTCGCGGCCGCCCCGGGCACGGGTGGCATTACCTACAACTTCCGAACCGGCGACTCCGCCGTGCACATGGCGGGGGATCATGTGGAGCCGGCTGTCAGCATTCGTAACGGTTCGCCGGGTGATACCGCCAACCGGGCCCTGAATGTACTGGCCCAGATAGGCAATCGGGTGCGCATCATCAGTGGTGAGGCTGCCGGCGCGGAAGGCCGTGTGATCGGCAAGCATGGCGGCATTGAGAATGTCATGGTGGATTTCCCCGACGAGGTCTATGACGATCTGGTGGTGGGAGACCGGATGCAGATCCGGGCCGTGGGCCTGGGCATGGAAGCCCGCAATGCCGACGACATCTACATTCGCAACATGAGCCCGGACCTACTGGAGGCCATGACGGAACGCGGCATGGGGCTGGACGAGCAGGATCGGCTGGTAGTCCCCGTCAGCGTCCGCATCCCGGCAAAGATCATGGGCTCCGGTCTGGGCCGAAATCATGTCTTCACCGGCGACTACGACATCCAGTTCTTCGACGAGGAGGTCGTGGAACGGTATGGGCTTGACCGTCTTCGCTTCGGTGACATCGTTGCCATCACGGATGCCGACCACAAATTCGGTCGCATCTACCGGGGTGGTGCGATCAGTGTTGGCGTAGTCGTTCATGGCATCAGCGGTGTGGCCGGCCACGGCCCTGGCGTCACCACGCTGCTCACTTCACCTTCCGGCAATATCGAGCTGGTGGATGATGAGGACATGAACCTCATCAATCTCCTGCCCATCCGTTGAATCCAAGGAAGCCACCGGTGGCCCCGCCGGGGCCGCCGGCTGGCCCTGCCCCGGAGCCCTGAGGTATGGAATGGCTGAGTCTGTTGCCACCGGTGGTGGCCATTGCCGTGGCGATCTGGAAACGGGAAGTGATCGTCGCGCTGCTGGCGGCACTGTTCGTGTCGGAAACCCTGTTGGCAGGGTTCAATCCGGGCGGTGGCTTTACCGGCATGCTGGATCGAGCCACCGCGGTCTTCGAGAGCCCCAACAGCACCCGCATCCTGATGTTCAGTCTGCTGGTGGGGGCCCTGCTCTATTATATCCAGTATTCCGGCGGTGTGGCGGCGGTTGTACAGTGGCTGACTCGCGGCGGCTATACCAATAATGCCCGCCGGGCCGGGTTGCTCCCTACGTTCACCGGTTTCGCGATCTTCATTGAAACCAACATGAGTATCCTCACCTCGGGTATCGTGGCCCGGGGCCTGTTCGACCGCTTCCGCATGAGTCGGGCCAGACTGGCCTATATCATCGACTCCACCTGTGCACCGGTGGCGATCCTGATACTGTTCAATGGCTGGGGAGCCTATCTGCTGGGGCTGATCGATGAGTTCCAGTACGAAAACCCGGTGGCGGTGCTGGCCGCGACCATTCCGCTAAACTTCTATGCCCTGCTCACCCTGGCCCTGGTCTTTTACACCGTCCTGACTACCCGCGTACACGGCCCGCTGAAAACCGCGGAGTCGAAGATGGACGAAAACCAGGTGGATAGTGACGAAATCCAGCCCACCCGTGCCCGCTACATGCTGCTGCCGGTGGGAACCATGATCGGTGGCATCCTGTTCTTCCTGTGGCTGACCGGGGACGGCAGCCTGCTGGCCGGCGCCGGCGCCCAGTCGGTACTGTGGGCCACAGCCCTGGCCGTGGCGGTGGCCTATGTGCTGCTCCGCTGGGACGGCGTGTTCGAACACCGACGCCTGGTGGAACTGGGCTTTCAGGGCATGGGCAAGCTGCTGCCGGTAGTGGCCACGGTGCTACTGGCCCTGGCACTTGGCGCCAGCATGCGAGGGCTGGGAACGGGCGAATTTGTTGCCGCCATGCTCGGGCCGGCACTGCCGGTTTTCCTGCTCGCCCCACTGACCTTCCTGGCCGGTGCCATCATTTCCTTTACCACCGGCACTTCCTGGGGTACCTACGGCATCCTGATTCCCATCGCCCTGCCACTGGCGGCAGCCATGGATGTACCCCCGTCCCTGATCCTGGCGGCAGTCATGGGGGGTGGCGTTTTCGGTGATCATTGCTCGCCCATTTCCGACACCACCATCATTTCCTCACTGGGTGCGGGCTGTGATCACCTTGAACATGTCCGCACCCAGATCCCCTACGCTCTGGTGGCCGGGGTTCTGGCGCTGGTGGGATATGCCCTGGCGGGTTTGATGATGGGGCTTTGAAGATATCGGCATCACAGCCATGAAAAAAGG
>NZ_SLKM01000130.1:0-3657 GCF_007134575.1 Natronospira sp. | reverse complement strand
GCGCCGAGGGGCTGGCCTCGTAGAGGTCTTTCATCATGCGCGGTGAGGTCTGGCGGTCGTTCCCCCCAGCTATCAGCAGGAGGGGGCCGTCGTATTCGGCGAGGATGTCGCGATTGTCGAAGCCGCGCAGTTCATCAGCCACCTGGATCCGGATGAAGGGCTTGGCAAACCAGGGCACGGCTTGGCGGGCGAAGTCGTCCACATTAGTGGCCGTGGCCTCAAGGACCATGGCATCCACCGCCCGATGGCCGGCGACGTGGGCGGCTTCAAAGCCGCCGAGGGAGAAGCCGTGCAGGATGATGGGGCCAGCGACCTGTTCACGCACGTAATCGAGGACTTCGACCGCATCATCCATTCCCTGCTCCACGCCGGGACTGCCGGTGCTGCGGCCCTGGCCACGGCGGTCGAAGAAGAAAAGATTGGCATCGAGATGGCGCAGATTATCCACTACCCGGTGAATGGAGCCATCGGCCGATTGCATGTTGCCGCCATAGACCAGAATGCTGGGCAGATCCGCGTCGGCGGTCACGGCGAGGCCGTAAGCCCGTTCGCCATCGCTGCGCTCGAATTCATGTTCGACCAGTTCATGCCCATTCGGGAGCTGGCCCAGCAGTTGCCCGCGCCCGAAGCTGGGGATCATGGTGGATTCGTTCACGACGATGGTGGTACAGGCCCCTAGCCCGCAAACAGCCAGTAAAACCGCCATTATGCGAGGTAACATTCCAGTCTGCATGACCTCCCCTTTCTTCGAACCATGTCTCGCAAGACGCCAGTATATCGACTGAGACCGATCGCTGTAGACTGGCCGGACTTGTTCCGGTGGATACTGAAACTGCAATTGTGACAGCAGGAGTCATCATGGACATGCCTGAAAAGGCCCATCAAACCGCCGCCCGCGAATACGATCGACTGGCGCCGATCTATGAGGAGCGCTGGTCTTCCTATATCGAGGCCAGCATCGCCGCCACCGAGAGGCGGCTTGCGCTGGAGCCCGCGGGGCAGCTGCTGGATGTGGGCTGCGGTACCGGTCGGCTGCTGGCCCGCTTGCGCCAATCCCATCCCGAATGGGAACTGACTGGCACCGACCTTTCGACGGGCATGCTAGATGTGGCTCACCGCCGCCTGGATGATGAGGTTTCCCTGGCTCGTGCCCCGGCCGAGCAACTCCCCTTTGCCAATGCCACTTTTGATGTCCTGGTCTCCACCAGTGCCTTTCACTACATCCCGGATCCCGCGCGGGCCCTGGCCGAAATGCGGCGGGTCCTTCGCCCCGGCGCCCGTCTGCTGATTACTGACTGGTGCCGGGATTATCTGAGCATGCGCGCCTTGGATCGCTGGCTCCGCTGGCGCGACCCCGCCCATTTCCGAACCTGGACCGCCCGGGAACTCAAAGCCATGCTCAACACTGCCGGCTTCGAGACCATCGCCATTGAACGCTATCGAATCTCCCCCTTCTGGGGCTTGATGAGCGCCACCGCCCGGGCGCCGCGGTAGTCACTGCTGCCCCGCTTGTTTTGCAAAGGCCATTCGATAAATCGCCGGTACCACCACCAGGGTCAGCAGGGTCGAGGCCAGGAGGCCCGAGATGATGGCCCAGGCCAGGGGTGGCCATAGGGTGGATTGGGTGAAGGTCAGGGGAAACAGCCCCGCCACCGTGGTTGCGGTGGTGAGAAGGATGGGTCGGGTGCGGCGTCCCACCGCCTCGGTGATGGCTGTATCCAGGTCCTGGCCTTCCGATCGGTTGCGATTGATCCGGTCCAGCAACACGATGGCATTGTTGACCACGATGCCCACCAGGGCCACCACCCCCAGCATGGCGGTGAAACTGAAAGGCTGGCCGGCCAGCCATAGCCCGGGAATCACACCCACCACCGCCAGCGGCACGGTGGTCAGCACCATGCCCATCATGCGGAAGGAATTGAACTGCAGAAGCAGAAAGATCACCAGCAGCAAGCCACCGATGGGCAGGGTGCGGAACAGTTCGGTATTGGCGTCGGCCGCCCCTTCGTGGGCACCGCCAACGGTAAAGTAAGTCCCCTCGGGCCAGTCCAGCGCCTCCAGCTTCGGCACCACCCGGTCCAGCACATGGACATAGGTCTGGCCTTCCTTTACCTCCGACAGCACCTGGGTCATGCGTTGCAGGTCCCAGTGCATAATGATGGCCGGCTGCCAGCGGGTCTCGATGCGGGCGATCTCGCCCAGGGGCACGCCCTCGGCTCCCACCCGCAGGCCCTCCAGCCCGCCCAGGGGAAAGGCCTCGCCCTCCGGTGAGCGGATGCGCAGGGGCATGGCCTCGCGTTCGGCCCGCCAGGTGCTGACTTCCAGGCCCCGGCTGGCCGCCGCCAGGGCCCGGGTGACATCGCTGCGGTCGAGGCCGAATTCGGCTGCCCGGGCATCGTCCACCGACACGTGCAGGCTGGCCAGCCCCTCGCCAAGACGATGGCGGGCGTCGCGGCTGCCGGGATCGTCGCGGACCACGTCCAGAATCATGTCGGCCGCCGCGGTGAGCGCGTCCCGGTCCTCGCCGAAGACCCTGATCTCCACCGGTGCATCAATGGGCGGGCCCTGGCCCAGGCGCCGGGCCACCACCTGGGCGTCCGGCAGGGTTTCGCGGGTGGTGGCCCGGACCCATTCCATTAACTCGGGCAGGCGCTCCACCCGGTCGGTCTGGACCACCAGCCGGGCCAGATGAGGCTGGCTGCTGAGGCTGATCAGGTTGTAGTAAAAGCGTGGGCCGCTGAAACCGGAAAAGCGGTAGACCGATTCCACCCCCGGCTGCTGTTGGATGCCGGCCGCCAGGGTGGCGGCGGCGTGGTCGGTGTGGGAAAGGTGGGTGCCTTCCGGAAAGCGCAGGTCCACCACCAGCTGATTGCGGTCGGTATCCGGGAAAAAGGTCCTGTCCAGGGCCCCGAAGAAGCTCCCGGCCACCCCCACCATGACCGCCGCCACCCCCAGAACCAGCACGGGCCGGCCGACCGCCGTGCGGCCCAGGCGCTCACCGATCGCAAAGCTCCAGTCCCGCCGCGCCACCCGGCGTGGCCGCAGGATGGCGGAGGCGAACACCGGCGTGACCAGCACCGCATAGATGAAACTGATGGCGAGCGTGAGCATCACCATCACCGGAATCGCACGGGTGAAATCCGCGGTGTCGCCCGCCGAGAGCAGCAGGGGCGTGAAGGCCGCGAGAGTAGTGCCCGTGGCCGCCATCAACGGCCCGGCCAGTTCGGTCACCGCGCGGGTAACGGCCTCGGTCAATGGTCGTCGCTGGTCCAGATGCCACTGGATGTTTTCGGACATGACAATGGCATTGTCCACCAGCATGCCCAGGGCAATGACCATCCCCGCCACCGCGATCTGGTGCAGCACCCCGCCGCCCATGGCATAGACCGCCAGGGCCGAGAAGGTCACCAGGGGCACCAGCAGGCTGACGGTGAGCCCCAAGCGGAGGCCCATGACCAGAAACAGAATGGCCGCCACCACCCCAATGCCGAGCAGTAGGGAAAAGCCCAGTTCCGAAAGCCGACGCTCCACCCAAGAGGGCTGATAGAAGAGTTCCTCGATTGTCAGCGGCGCGTAGTCGGCGCGCAGCCCGTCAATGTGCTCACGCACGCTGTGGCCAAAGGCCACCGCATTGAGACGGTTGTCGGGAATGACGAT
>NZ_SLKM01000032.1:0-3661 GCF_007134575.1 Natronospira sp. | reverse complement strand
GAGGGTCTTCTCGCGCTAAAACTCTTTGCCTGGGAAGAACGTGCGGCATAGGAACCAGGGCGGGATGCAGGAGACGTTGCATATCTCCTGACCAATGCAGAGAGAATTTCAGGTGTTGACGACATATATGACCACCACCCAGATGTGGCCGAGGCGCACGATTACGATCTTCACTTGGCGGCAATCGCAGTTCTAGCCCTCAGGTCTGGCAAGATACTGGAGCCCAAGGAGAAGCAGTTCCTTCTGGAGACGTTGGGGACGGAGGTCGACCAGAGCACCGCTTCGCTCCTCGTGCGAGAGCTGGACCGCTACATTCCCACAGCCGATGCCGAGCGGGTTTTGCACATGATTGTCGCGATGCGCGACGGTTTTCTACGTGCAGCCAGAGACGGGCCGGACTAGGCCCTTCGTCATTTTCCCTTATTCCCCAAGCCGCAAAGGATATGCGCAAGCCATCTTTGTAATTCCCGCCGCCCTCGCTGAGAATTGGGCGCTCACTGGGGTTGTTCGGAGAATCTCCCACATGGGTTTCGAGGCCTGGGTCACGATTGCCGTGCTTGCGCTGCTGCTGGGCTTGCTGGTTTTCAGCCGCCTGGCGGTGGATGTGTTGTTTGTGGCAGCCCTGGCGGCACTGCTGGTTTTTGGGGTGATCGGGCCGGACCAGGCCCTGGCGGGCTTTGCCAATGAGGGCCTGGCCACAGTGGCGGTGCTCTATGTGGTGGTGGCGGGGCTTCGCGATACCGGTGCGACCCAGTGGATTGCGGCCCGGGTGTTGGGCCGGCCGCGCTCGGCGGTGGGCAGCCAGGCCCGGGTGACGTTGCCGGTGGCGGCTTTCTCGGCCTTTCTCAACAACACCCCGGTGGTGGCGATGATGATTCCCACCATCAGCGAATGGGCGCGCAAGTTCGGTCTGTCCCGTTCCCGCTTGCTGATGCCTCTGAGCTATGCCGCCATTCTCGGTGGCAGCTGCACCCTGATCGGGACCAGCACGACCCTGATCGTCAACGGCTATCTATTGCGGACCGAGGGTGAGCGGGGCCTGGGCTTTTTCGAGATCGCCTGGGTGGGGTTGCCGGTCGCCGTGGCGGGTTTGCTGCTGATGCTGCTGTTTGGGCGCTGGCTGTTTCCGGAGCGCGAATCCATCAGCCGGCAGGTGGAAAATCCCCGTGAGTACAGCGTGGAGATGCTGGTACGCGCCGATGGGCCCCTGGTGGGCCAGACGGTGGAAGAGGCCGGGCTGCGGCATCTGGCGGGCTCCTATCTGGTGGAAATCGAGCGCCGGGGGGAACTCATTCCGGCCGTCTCGCCGAGCGAGCGCCTGCAGGCGGACGACCGGCTGGTGTTCGTGGGGGTGCCGGATGCGGTGGTGGAGCTGCAGAAGATCCGTGGCCTGGTGCCGGCGACCAATCAGGTCTTCAAGCTGGATGGGCCGCGCAGCCAGCGGACCATGGTGGAGGCGGTGGTCTCCGAGTCCTGCCCCCTGGTGGGCCAGACGATTCGGGACGGGCGTTTCCGTAATCGCTATGGGGCGGTGGTGATTGCAGTGGCCCGGGAGGGGCGGCGGCTGAAGGCCAAGCCCGGCGATATCCGATTGCGCCCCGGCGACAGTCTCTTTCTCGAAACCCGGCCGGGCTTTGCCGAGCAGTATGGCTATTCCCGGGATTTTTATTTGGTCAGCCAGCTCAACGATTCCAGCCCGCCCCGACATGAACATGCCCTGCCGGCGGGTCTGTTGTTGGCGGGCATGGTGCTGCTGGCGACCACTGGTTTGCTGAGCATCTTTCAGGCTGCCTTGCTGGCTGCATTGGGTATGCTTGCATTCCGTTGCACCACGGCCTCCAATGCCCGCCGCCAGGTGGACTGGCAGGTTCTGATTGTCATTGGCGCAGCCTTTGGTATTGGCGGAGCCTTGCATGAAACCGGCGTAGCGGAAAGCTTTGCCGCATCCATGGTGGGCCTGGTCGGCAGTAACCCCTGGCTGACACTGGCAGTTATCTATGTAATCACGGCCTTGTTCAGTGCATTGATTACAAACAATGCGGCGGCCGTTCTCATGATTCCCGTGGCTTTGTCAGCCGCCCAATCACTCGATGTCAATTTCCTCCCCTTCGCGATCACCCTCATGATCGCCGCCTCGGCAAGCTTCATGACCCCCATGGGCTACCAGACCAACCTGATGGTCTACGGGCCGGGGGGCTACCAGTTCAACGACTACATCAAGGCCGGCCTGCCCATGACCCTCGTGACCGGCCTCGTGGCGGTGGGGATAATCCCGCTGGTCTGGGGTTTTTGATGGCGGCCTCGCGCCAAGACGCTGAGACGCTGAGAAGGATAAAATTCAAAGGATTGCCTCGCGCAAAGAACGCCAAGGGACGCAAAGGAAGGCGGGGGAATGTTCGGGCGGCCTGGCGTGGATCCCGGGAATCGCGGAATTGGGTGGCGTCGGGCTGGCGTGGCCAGCGGTTCCGGAGTACAATGAATACATTGATTACATGTATTCATTAGGAGGCTCCCATGCCGACCACCGTTCGCCTCAGCCCAGAGGCCGAGAATCGCCTTAACCAGCTCGCAAAGGCTACCGGGCGCAGTAAGGCGTTTTATCTTCGCCGGCTGGTCGAAGACCATCTCGACGACCTCGAAGACATCTATCTCGCCGAGCAGCGTCTCGAGGAGCTGCGTGCTGGTCGTAGTCATACCGTAAAGGCTGAGGATGTCTGGGGTGATTTGGCAGATTGAGTTTGAGCAAGCCGCTGCCAGGGAATTCAGAAAGCTTGACCCACAGACTCAGCGGCGAATCCGAGACTACCTGAAGAACCGAGTCCTTGCGGTGGACGATCCGCGGTCGAAGGGCAAGGCTCTCAAGGGGTCGATGCATGTGCTATGGCGGTACCGGATCGGTAATTATCGCGTCGTATGTGATATCCGGGATAGTGAGCTTTTGATCCTTATCGTGCGAGTCGCTCACCGGCGAGAGGTCTACGACTGAATAATCCCAATCTATTGCGAGAAGAGCGGATCGAATCAAGTAATGGCCTCGCGCCAAGGGCGCTAAGGGGGCGGAGGAAAGGCAATTCAGAGGCGGGAATTTCGCGCAGAGACGCTGAGACGCAGAGGGAGAAAAGATTGTAAGGAAGGGGGCGGTTGTGGATGAGAATGCTATTGGGACTCAGGTGATTGGGGCATCGATTAGGGTGCATGAAGGTTTGGGACCCGGCTTGCTGGAGAGCGTGTATGAAACCGCTCTGGCCTATGAACTGGAAGAAGCCGGGTTGTCCGTGAAGCGGCAAGTGCCGGTCCCGATCGTTTATCGGCGCACCGGTTCTCAAGCGCGGCATCGTCCGCTGCGTAAACCGACTGCCTGAACCTGGAGTCACAGCTACAGACTGAATTTCTCTGCGTCTCTGCGTCTCAGCGTCTCTGCGCGAGTATCGATTTTTATTTTTTTAGTGAAGGAGTTCGATTGTGAGTGAGTCACATTTGATTGAGCCGCATGGTGGCAAGTTGATGGATTTGTTTGTTGGTGAGGACAAGGCCGAGGCTTTGAAGAAGGAAGCCGTGGATTTGCCTTCTTTGGACCTTACCGATCGCCAGCTTTGTGATCTGGAGTTAATGCTGACCGGCGGCTTTTCGCCCCTGGACGGTTTTCTGCGTAAGGCGGATT
>NZ_SLKM01000159.1:0-3663 GCF_007134575.1 Natronospira sp. | reverse complement strand
GACAAGGACGGCAAGCCGGTCTACTTCAAGGATCTGTGGCCGGATTCCGGCGAGATCCAGGAGCTGGTGACCAGCACTATCAACTCCGGCATGTTCCATTCCAGTTATTCCGGCGTGTTTGCCGGCGACGAGAACTGGAACAGCCTGGATGTGCCCGAGGGTGATCTCTTCGATTGGGATGATGATTCCACCTACGTGAAAAACCCGCCCTACTTCGAGGGCATGGGCATGGAGCCCGGCAAGGTGGAAGACATCAAGGGTGCCCGCTGCCTGGCCCTGCTGGGTGACTCGGTCACCACCGACCACATCTCTCCCGCCGGTGCCATTCCCAAGAAGAGCCCGGCCGGCGAGTACCTGATAAGCAAGGGTGTGGAACCGGCGCAGTTCAACTCCTTCGGTTCCCGTCGTGGCAATCACGAAGTCATGATGCGCGGCACCTTCGGCAACGTCCGCCTGCGTAACCTGCTAGCCCCCGGTACCGAGGGCGGCTGGACCCGTTACCAGCCGGAGGACGAAGAGATGAGCATCTATGATGCCTCCATGAAGTATCAGGAGAACGATGTGCCGCTGGTGGTCATCGCCGGCAAGGAATACGGCACCGGTTCTTCCCGTGACTGGGCCGCCAAGGGCACCCGTCTGCTGGGCGTGAAGGCCGTGATCACCGAGAGCTATGAGCGTATCCACCGCTCCAACCTGATCGGCATGGGCGTGCTGCCCCTGCAGTTCAAGGACGGTGACAGCGCCGAGAAACTGGGCCTGACCGGCAAGGAAACCTTCGACATCACCGACCTTGACGGCGGCGATGCCAGCGAAGTCACGGTCACGGCCAAGGCCGAGGACGGCAAGGAGATCACCTTCCAGGCCGTTGTCCGCCTGGATACGCCCAAGGAGCGTGACTACTTCCAGCACGGCGGCATTCTGCACTACGTGCTGCGGCAGTTGATCGCCCGCAAGGAAGCCGTCACTGCCTGATCTTTGCGGTGAATACCGGAAAGGAAAAAGCCCCGCTTCGGCGGGGCTTTTTTCGGGCCGATATGACAGACCTGTGGGAGCGGCTTTGGCCGCGATGGGAGGCTGATCGAGACCATAATCGCCGCTAAAGCCGCTCCTACGGGAATTGGGAGAAGCAAGCGATGGAAAAGCTGACAGAGCAACTTCGGCAAGCGCGGCGTGTGGTCGTGCTGACCGGTTCGGGTATCTCGGCCGACAGTGGCGTGCCCACCTTTCGCGATCCCCAGGAAGGGCTGTGGGCGAAGTTCCAGCCCCAGGACCTGGCCACACCGGAAGCCTTTCGCCATGACCCCGACTTTGTCTGGCAGTGGTATCAATGGCGACGCAAGCGCGTGTTGTCAGTGGAACCCAATGCCGGACATGAAGCACTGGCCACGCTGGCGGAGAAGCACCCGGCCCTGACCCTGGTGACCCAGAATGTGGATGGACTGCATCAGCGGGCCGGACACCGCGATGTGATCGAGTTCCACGGCAATATTCACCGCAATCACTGTCTCGACAATGGCCATGAAGTGAGGGTGGAGGGCCATCCGGACAAGCCGCCCCGCTGCCGGCTCTGCGAGAGTCTGGCGAGACCGAGCGTGGTCTGGTTCGGGGAAGCAATCCCGGAGCGGGCGCTGGAACGTTCAGTGGCGGCGGCTCAGCAGGCCGAGCTGTTCATTGCCATTGGTACCTCGGCCACGGTCTATCCGGCGGCGGGCCTGGCCGACCTGGCACGGGAAAACGGCGCCACCATCGCCGAGATCAACCCGGAGGCAACGCAAATGAGCGCGGTGGACATCACCATCCGCGCCCGGGCCGCCGAGGCCCTCCCTGCCCTGCTTGCCGGGTGGGATTAAACCCCGGGTGTGAATCCCCCTTCTTCTGTGGAAGCGCTTCCAGAGGCTTCATTCGCCCCGGGCGACAGGTCGACTCGGGTCTCGAATCCACTCACTCCAGGAGCCGACATACAGGGCCGAGCCCTTCAGGCCGGCGTATTCCATGGCAAAGAGGTTGTGACAGGCCGATACGCCCGAGCCACACATATGAACGGCCTGCCCTGCCTCGTGGGGCGGCAGCGCGGCAACAAAACGCTCGCGCAGAGTCTCGACAGGCTTCCAGCGACCCTGCTCGTCCAGGTTGTCGGCAAAGGGCAGATTGACGGCGCCGGGGATATGACCGGCGACGGCGTCGATCGGCTCTTCCTCGCCCCTGAAACGAACCGGGCCACGGGCATCTATCAGCCGCAGGCGATCTTGCTCCAGACCCTGCTGCAGCTCGTCGGCATTCACTACCGGCATCTGATTGGGGGTACCGGTGTAATCACTGGGGTCGGTCTCGCTCTGCCCCGTTTCCAGGCGATCAATATGCTCCCGCCAGGCCGACAGACCCCCATCCAGCAAGGCCGCCTGCCCGTGGCCGAACCAGCGCAGCAACCACCAGCAACGCACGGCAAAGGCCCCGCCGCTGTCATCGTAAACCACTACCGGACGCTCGGGCGTCAGGCCGACGTCGGCCAGAAACCGGCGAAAATCCTCCGGGATGGGCAGTGGATGGCGACCCGTCTCCGCCGTCTTCGCACCACTCAGATCGCTTTCCAGGTCGGCATGACCAGCGCCCGGGATATGACCGGCCAGCCAGGCCTTGCGACCAGCGGCGTGATCCGACAGCGCCGCTTGGCAATCGATCACCAGGGGCGGACTGTCCTGCCGTAACAGGCGGTCAAGGCTGGGTGCATCAATCAGCATTGGCAGTTGCTTCATCCTGCTCTCCTGTGATTTCTTGGCCTTTTATGCTCCCGAGCACCACTGACCATCACTGATCAACTAGCGAGAACATACCATGAGGACACTCGCCAAGCGGACCTTGTTCATTACCGGCGCCAGCCGGGGCATCGGTCGGGCCATTGCCCTGCGGGCCGCCCGGGATGGGGCCAATATCGTGATCGCCGCCAAGACCGACCGCCGCCATCCCAAGCTGCCGGGCACCATCCACTCGGTGGCCGAGGAAGTGGAAGCCGCCGGTGGCCGCGCCCTGCCCCTGAAAGTGGATATTCGGGATGAGGCGCGGGTGAAGGAAGCGGTGGATCAGGCCGTGGCGCATTTCGGTGGCCTTGACGCCCTGGTCAACAACGCCAGCGCCATCTGGCTCAAGCCCGCCGAAGACGTCCCCATGAAACGCTATGACCTGATGTTTGACGTCAATGTGCGGGGCAGCTTTCTCTGCGCCCGGACCTGCATCCCCCATCTGCGTCGGTCGGACAACCCCCATATTCTCACCCTGTCACCGCCGATCAATCTCGACCCGCGCTGGTTTCAGGATCATACCGCCTACACCGCTTCCAAATACGCCATGAGCATGATGGCGGTGGGCCTGGCCGCGGAGCTGAAGGAAGACGGCATCGCCAGCAATGCCCTGTGGCCCAGGACGGTCATCAACACCGCCGCCCTGGCCATGCTGGGCGGCCTGATCAAGCCGGAACAGACACGCCAACCCGAGATCATGGCCGACGCCGCCCATGCGGTGTTGACGGCCCCGGCGAGCCAACGCAGCGGCGCATGCCTGATCGACGAGGAGGTCCTGAAGGAAGCCGGGGTGAGGGATTTCAACCACTACGCGGTGGATGCCAGCGAACCCCTGACACCGGATTTGTTTCTTTGAGTGAGGGGGCAG
>NZ_SLKM01000031.1:0-13761 GCF_007134575.1 Natronospira sp. | reverse complement strand
GCCCCAATCATCTTTTCCAGGTCAGCCGATGAACTCGGCAACCTGAATGAGCGCGGCATTATAGCAGCGACCTCGCCGCAATTGTACCCCGTCTGACTCAGTCGGCCCCCAGGCGCTCCCGCAAGGGCGACTGATTGCAGGCTCGGGCGTAGAATCCCTGCCAGTTCTCGGGCAGATGCCGAAGCAATTCATTGGCCAGAGCAGCGTCGTCGAGGGCGAGAAACACACAGGCCCCCGTCCCGGTCAGACGGGGATTGCCATAGGGCGCCAGCCAGCGCAGGGCTTCCGCCACTGCCGGGTAGCGGGCCGCCACCACCGGCTGAAAATCATTGCGTCCGCCCTGTCGCAGATAATCCTGCAACTGGATGACCGCACTGTCCCGGATCAATTCCTCGGCATTGTAGATCTCGCCAGTGGACACGGCACAGTCAGGCTTGACCACCAGAAAACAGGGTTCCGGCAGATCGGCCACGGCCGTCAGACGTTCGCCTCGCCCCTCGGCCCAGGCCGCTTGGCCGTGAACGAAAACAGGCACATCCGAGCCCAGGCCAAGGCCGATCTCGGCCAGCTCCTCCTCACTCAGTTTCAAGGACCACAATCGATTGAGGGCATGCAGGGTGGTGGCGGCATCCGAGCTGCCACCGCCCAATCCGCCCTGTGCGGGAATCCGCTTCTCAAGTTGAATATCCACGCCGGGCAGATCATCCCGGCCGACTCGACTGCGCAAGGCCTGGGCGGCTCGCATCACCAGGTTCTCGTCCACAGGCACCTCGGCCAGGTCACCACTGAGCTGCATTTCCCCATCGTCGCGCCGATGAAAAGTCAGTCGGTCGCCGAAGTCCAGAAACTGAAACAGGGTCTGGATGTCGTGATAGCCGTCATCCCGCCGACCCAGCACATGGATGAAAAGGTTCAGCTTGGCGGGTGCCGGCCAGGCTTGTGCATCCTCGTGGACCGGATCACTCATCGGGCTGGTCCTGCCCTGGAATGACTGCCCAAGCGCCCTGCTGAGAGTCCACACCGGCAAAGTCGGGCCCCCCGGTTCGATCGCCCAGAACCCATTCACTGACCCGCAGGCGCAGCGTCACCCCCTCGAGCTCGTTGTCCACCGTGATCCGCCCGGGCAGCGCCAAACCATCCACCGTCTCATAGCGATCGTATTCAATGGTCCAGCCGCCCTGATGCAGCTCGCTCAATTGGCCGCCCCCATTCACTGCCAGGTAGGCCGGTTCCTCATCCGGATAGGGCAAGCCAATGATCCACCAGCGCAACATGCCCAAAGGCACCTGCCAGCCGGTCTGCAGGGCGAGCTCGCGCTCGGGCTCGGCGGTCTGCCAGGTCTCGCCCCGGCTGTTCTCAATCACCACCCAGCCGGGATCGCCCCGAACCCGGGTGGCGCCGATCCCGAAGGTACCGCGCAGACGAAAATCCATGTAATCCACCCACTGGGACCATCTTAGGGAGGCACTCCAGGCATCATCAGGCGTGCGCAGGGCAACCCGACCATCCAGCGACCAGGCCTGCAGCATGGCGAGGTCACGCTGGTGCGCCTCCCAGGCCATATAGTCCGGTGGCTCCTCCGGGGCGGGCGCAAAAGGGGCACAGGCGGCAACCATCAGCGCCAGTGCCAGCAGCCCCAGACCGCCCTTCAGTCTTTTTGCAATTGCTGCCATGTCTTTTCCAGTATCTCCTCGTCGGGCCAGCGCTCGCGGGCCGTCTCATACAGGCTTCGCGCCTCTTCCCTCTGTCCCAGCGCCCACTTCACGGCTACCTTGTGGGCCGCGACCTCGGCGACCTGCAAGCGCTCCCAGGCCTGCTCCAGCCAGCGCGCCGCCGCCTGATGATTACCCAGGCGATACTCCACCCAGCCCTTGCTGTCGAGTATGGCGCCACTGTCCGGGCTACGCCTGAGTGCCTGTCGAATAAGACGACGGGCCTCACGCAAATCCCGGTCCTGATCGGCCAGGCTGTAGCCCAGGGCGTTCAGCACCAGCGGCTCCTCCGGCCAGAGACGATGGGCCTTGCGAAGCCATTCCACCGCCACGGTCGAACCCGGCTCAGCCTCCAGGCGGCCCAGAGCGCAGCGATAGTGGGCATCGGCATCCCAGGCTCGGGCCGCCTGCGCCGCTTCGCACAGGGCAACACCCCGTGACTGCCAGCCCCGGGCCAACAGCAGGCTGCCGAGGGTAACGCGGAACTGGTGGCGATAGTCTCCCAACTGATAGCGACTCAGCTCAATGCGTTCATCCGCCTCGCCCTCTCGACCCAGTTCCAGCAACAGGGCAATGGCCCGAGCGCGAGCCTCCACATGATCGTCGCCGGACAGCACCCGATCATAAAGCCGCAAGGCAGCTTCACGCTTGCCTGCCCGCTCATTCACCACGGCCATTCGAAACCAGGTTTCGCGAAGACGGAAACCGCGAGCCGCCAATCGCGAAAACCGTTCCAGGGCCTCCTCATACTGACCCTGCTCGCTCAGTACCAGGGCCAGGGCATAATCGAAGGCGGACAGTCCGGGGTTGTCCTCCAGGGCTCCGCGCAGCAGATCGGCAGCGGCGGGCAGATCCCCGGATTCCCACAGCAATGTCGCCATTTCCAGAATGGCGCCGGCATCCCGCCAATCCGCCAGGGCCAGCCAGGCCTCGGTCACCGCCGCCGCATCCCCCGCCTGGGCGCGGACACGACGCTTGAGCCACCAGGCCTCGGGGTCATCCGGGTCACGGACCAGGGCCCGCTGACTCAGCCGTTGCGCATCCTCAAGGCGGTGAAGGCTCATGGCCATGCGCGCGCCCGCGAGCAGCGCGGGCGCACTGTCGTGTTCTCGCGAGAGGGGCTCCATCAACTGCCAGGCACGCCAGCGCCGCGGCAGTGATTGCAACTCCCCGCCCAGATAGCGCCAGTCCGCTTCGCTCGCCTCTATTAGCCAGCGCCGAAAGGCGTCCCGGGCCTGGGCCAATTCCCCAGCCTGCAGGGCGGCCATACCCAGCGCCCAGTCCGCGGCTGGATTGTCCGGGTCCCGCGCCTTCCAGAGCTGGGCCATTTCCAGAGCCTGTGGCCAGGCTTCGACGCGCAGGGCATAAGTGCTGGCTTCCCGGGTCAGGGCCAGTGAGGCACGGGGCTTGAGGGCACGGGCATAGAAATCCGACGCCAGCTCGGGCTCCCCCCGGGAACGGGCGATCTCGGCCAGCAGGATGTGTTCGCTCTGGGCAGCCTGCTCATCTTCCCGCTCGGGCGTCATGCCGGCACACGCTGCCAGCCAGAGCAAGGCAAGCAGGAGGACTGATGTATAATGATTTTTTGTCATGACTCCCGGCTTAGCCAATGAGCATTGTTCTTCGGCCGACCACGGCCGTCGACTCAGGTTCCCGTCGGGGTCTGTTCACCAATCCAGCCAGCATCCCTAACGCCACCCTACATGCCGCTGATCGCCCTAGGAATAAACCATAACACGGCCCCGCTGGAACTCAGGGAGCAACTGAGTTTTTCCGGCGACGAGCTGTGCGCGGCCCTGCGTGACCTGGAATCCCTGCCCGGGGTCCGGGAAGTGGCCGTGCTGTCCACCTGCAACCGCACCGAAATCTACGGCAGCCTGGACGAGGACGGTGAGACGGCCCTGCGGCAATGGCTCAATCATCACCCGAACACAGATCAGGAGGCCATCCAGCGCGCGGTCTATGAGTTCGTCGACGAGGAGGCGGTGCGACATGCCATGCGCGTCGCCTGCGGGCTGGACTCCATGGTGCTGGGCGAGCCCCAGATCCTCGGGCAAATGAAACAGGCCTACGAAGCCGCCCTGGAGGCCGGCACCGCCAAGCGCGTGCTGCACCAGCTCTTTCAGGGCAGTTTCTCGGTGGCCAAACAGGTCCGCACCGATACCGGCATTGGCCAGAACCCGGTCTCGGTTGCTTATGCCGCCGTGGATCTGGCCCGCCAGATCTTCGCCGAATTCGAGAACCACACCGCCCTGCTGCTGGGTGCCGGCGAGACCATCGAACTGGCCGCCCAGCACCTCAACCGCCGTGGCATCGGCCGCATGATCATCGCCAACCGCAGCGTGGACCGGGCCCATCGGCTTGCGGATGAGGTCAAGGCCCAGGCCAGCAGCCTCGACCGGCTGCCGAGCCATCTGGTGGAGGCAGACATCATCATCGCCTCCACCGCTAGTCGCGAGCCCATCCTCACCCGGGAGATGGTCAAGACCGCCTTCCGTCAGCGCCGCCACAAGCCGGTGCTGATGGTGGACATCGCCGTGCCCCGCGACATTGAGGCGTCGGTGGCAGATCTCAGTGATGTCTTCCTGTATACCATCGATGATCTGCAGCAGACCATTCGCGAAAACCTGGCCTCGCGGGAACAGGCGGCCGCACGCGCCCTGGAAATCGTCGATGCCAGGGCCAGCCATCTGGCCGCCACCCTCAGTAGTCTGGACGCGGTCCCGGCCATCCGCCGACTGCGCGAGCGGGCCTTCGATCAGCGCGAACAAACCCTGCGTCAGGCGCAGCGCATGCTGGCCGCCGGACGCCGGCCCGAGGATGTTCTCGAATACATGGCCCATACCCTGACCAATCGCCTGCTTCACGAACCCACCGTGGCCTTGAGGGAGGCGGGGGAACAGGGAGACCGGGACACCCTGGACACGGCAAGACAGTTATTCGACCTGGGCGAGGGAGACGAGAAAGAAGAATGAAGGACAATATCCGCCACAAGCTCGAACAACTGGAAGAGCGATTCCAGGAACTGGCCGGCCTGATGGCCGAACCGGATGCGGCCAGCAACCCGGATGATTTCCGTCGCCTGTCGCAGGAATATGCCCGACTGGAGCCGGTGATGACGGCCTTCCGCCAATACCGCCAGCAGGAAGCGGATCTGGCCGACGCCCGGGAAATGGCCGCCGACCCGGACCCGGCGGTGCGGGAAATGGGCGCCGAGGAGCTGGCCGCGGGGGAGTCGGAGCAGACGCGACTGGAAGAGGAATTGCTGTCATTGATGGTCCCGCGCGACCCCCACGACGACAGCAATCTGTTCCTGGAAATCCGCGCCGGCACCGGCGGCGACGAAGCCGCCCTGTTCGCCGGCGACCTGTTCCGGATGTACTGCCGCTATGCCGAAACCAAGGGCTGGACGGTGGAGATCCTGAGCGAAAGCCCGGGTGAAGTCGGCGGCTACCGGGAAATCATCAGCCGGGTGGTGGGGAGCGAGGCCTATGCCCATCTCAAGTTCGAGTCCGGCGCCCACCGGGTCCAGCGGGTCCCCAAGACCGAATCCCAGGGCCGGATCCACACCTCCGCCTGTACCGTGGCGGTAATCCCGGAAATCGAAGTGGACACCAGCGTGGAAATCAACAGCAATGACCTGCGGGTGGACACCTTCCGGGCCGCCGGGGCCGGTGGCCAGCACGTCAACAAGACCGACTCCGCGGTCCGGATCACCCACTTGCCCAGCGGCATCGTGGTGGAATGCCAGGACGAACGCTCCCAGCACAAGAACCGGGCCCGCGCCCTATCCCTGCTGAAAGCCAAACTGGAAGCCGCCCGGGAACAGGAACAGCGCCAGAGCGAATCCGAAACCCGGCGCAAGCTCGTCGGCAGCGGCGACCGCTCCGAACGCATCCGCACCTACAACTTCCCCCAGGGCCGCGTCACCGACCACCGCATCAACCTCACCCTCCACCAGCTCGACGGCATTCTCGAAGGCGAGCTGGATCCGGTTCTGGAGGCCTTGATGCAGGAAGATCACGCGGACCGGCTGGCGGAGATGACTGGGTAGAGCGGCGAGCTGGCCGCGCCGGCTGCGAGGCCTACTGTTTCCTGCAGAGCCTCGCGTATTCAAGCCACACGCAATCCACGGCGTTTCCGAAGCGGCACGGCATTGTCGCGTGCAAGGCCAGCTCGCTGCTCGAAGCTCGGAGCTCGCCGCTCCCTAATCCCTCCTAAACCACCCCACCAAGGACAATCTATCCCGCTGGGTGGTGATGACTTCGTGGGGCAGGCTGTCGCTCAGGAAAATGACCAGGCGGCCGGGGGCGGGGAAGATGTCCACCGGGTCGGCGGCATCAGGGTAGAGGCGGAGCTGGCCGCCGTATTCGGAGCGCCAGCGGGGATTGAGGTAGAAGACGGTGGAGACGACGCGGGCGTCGTCGTCTCGGAAGCGGTCAATGTGGCGGCCGTAGCGGGCGCCGGGGGGATAGAGCGCGTAGTGGCCTTCCCAGCCGCGAATGCCCAGATAAAGCTCGCGGTTGAGGGTCTCGCGCAGGGCCGAGAGTTGCTCGAACCAGACCGCCTCGCTGCCCCGTGCCCGGCTGGGGTCGAGCCAGCAGAGTCGGTCGCCGCGGATGGCCTTGACCCGGGCACGGCCGGCGGCACGGCCCACGGCGGCATCACGGAAACTGCCGCGCTTCTGACGCCGGTAGAGGGTCCGGCGCAGACGGGCAACCGTCTCCGCCGGGAGAAAGTCATCGATGACGCCCCAGCCGGGACCGGCCAGGGCGTCCACCAGCGACTTCATGGGCGCCAGCCCGCTCAGTGGCTTTGCGGCTCGCTACCGCCCTGGCCTTCATCGGCTTCCGGCGCGGGAATGTTCTGCAGCCAGCCCTGGCCGAACTCGCGCTTGAGAGAGCGCACACCCTTGGCGGTCACCTGAATGCCAACGGTCAATCCCGGGTTGATCACCAGGCCCATGTCATCGCGCATATTGTCCAGCAGGATGGGGGCCGGGAATCGCGTGGGATGCTCGAAACCCTCCTGCTTGCGGCAGAAGTCCTCGGTGCGTTCCTCGGCGGTGAACACGGTCAGCAACTGGCCGCCTTCCTTGTCCGTGACCATCAGGCCCTGGACGTCGTTAAGGCGGTCGCCCGGCTGGACCGGCTGGTTCATGACCATGTACAGCGGCGAGCGCAACAGGCACTGGAAGATGGTGCCCAGGGAGACCTTGCCGTCACGGCCGGCCTGAATCAGGAATTCCAGTTCATTGCGGGCTTCAAAATCCTCCTGCCCGGCTGCCTTTTCTTGCTCCGACATTATCTCTTGCTCCCCTAAATGAAAGTGAGATTTAAACGCCCTACGCCTTGATCGCCGACAGGGCATGTTCCAGGTCGGCCTTGAGGTCGTCCAGATCCTCAATACCCACCGAAAGACGAATCAGGGTATCGCTGATACCCAGTGCCTCGCGCTTGTCCCGGGGGACGGAGGCGTGGGTCATGATGGCCGGGTGCTCGATCAGACTTTCCACCCCGCCCAGGCTCTCGGCCAGGGAAAACAGCTCGGTATTTTCCAGAAAGCTGCGCGCCTGATCCAGGCCGCCCTTGAGCCAGATGGTAATCATGCCGCCAAAGCCCTTCATCTGACGCCGGGCCAGTTCGTGCTGGGGATGGCTCTCCAACCCCGGATAGGCGACCTTTTCCACCTCCGGCCGGGCTTCCAGCCACTGGGCCAGTTCCAGCGCACTCTGGCAGTGGCGTTCCATGCGCAGGGCCAGGGTCTTGAGCCCGCGCAGGGCGAGGAAGCTGCCAAAGGGGCCACTGACGGCACCCACGGAGTTCTGCAGGTAGGCCAGCTGATCGGCCAGATCCTGGTTATCGCCCACCACGACCACACCCCCGACCATGTCGGAATGACCGTTGAGATACTTTGTGGCCGAGTGCATCACCATGTCGAAACCCTGGGTCAGCGGCTGCTGTACACAGGGCGTGGCGAAGGTGTTGTCGGCGACAGTCAGCAGCTTGTGGCGACGACCGATCTCCGCGATGGCCTCCAGGTCCACCAGCTTGAGCACCGGATTGGTGGGGGTCTCCACCCAGATCATGCGGGTCTCGGGACGAATGGCGGCTTCCACTGCGGATGGATCGCGCATGTCCACAAAGCTGAAATCCAGATTGGCGGAGCGCTTGCGGACGTTCTCGAACAGGCGATAGGTACCGCCGTAGAGATCGTCCATGCAGATCACATGGCTGCCCGCGTCCAGAAGCTCCAGGATGGTGCCGGTGGCCGCCATGCCCGAGGCAAAGGCGAAGCCGTGGCTGCCTTCCTCCAGATCGGCCACGCAGGCCTCATAGGCGCTGCGGGTGGGGTTCTGGGTACGGGAGTACTCATAGCCCTGGTGCTCCCCCGGGCTGGACTGCACGTAGGTGGAGCTGGCGTAGATGGGGGTCATGATGGCGCCGGTGCTGGGATCCGGCCGCTGACCGGCATGGATTCCCCGCGTGGCCAGACCGTGACGCTTCTTGTCCGACATATCGCTTTCCTTACTCTTCAATGACATTGCCCCGGCGCAGGTAACCCAGCAGATCACTGCGGGTCACCATGCCGAGGAAGTGTGAGTCGCGCACCACCGCCAGTGCGGTGTCGATTTCCAGGCGTTCAGCCAACTGGACCATGGGCAGATCCACTTCCACGGTGGGGAAGCTGGGATTCATGATCTCGCCCACCAGGCTGTCGAAACCCTTTTCCGAGCCCCTGACCGCATGGATCAGATCGCCCTCGTTGACCCCGCCCAACAGCCGGTCACCCTCCACGACCGGTAGTTGGGAGAAGCCGTTATCGCGCATCCGCTTGTGGGCGGTGGCCACCGTGTCCTGACGGGATACCGCCACCGTCGCCCGGTCTTCATGGGGCCGGCTGATCAGGTCCCGGAGGTCGCCGTGGGCGGGGCGCTCGATGAAGCCCTGCTCCCACATCCAGAAGTCGTTGTAGAGGCGGGAAATGTAACGATTCCCGGTGTCACAGGCCAGGGTCACCACATTCTTGGGCTCACTCTGCTCGCGGCAGTAACGGAGAGCCGCGGCCAGCAGGGTTCCGCTGGAGGAGCCTGCCATGATGCCTTCCTCGGAGAGCAGGCGGCGGGCGGTAAGAAAGGCCTCCCGGTCGGGAACGGCATAGGCCTTCTTGACGAAGCTGAGGTCGGCCACATCCGGGATGAAATCCTCGCCGATGCCCTCCACCAGCCAGGAACCGGCTTCACCCAGTTCCCCTTCATTGATGTAGCGAGTCAGCACCGAACCCTCGGGGTCGGCGACGATCAATTCCACCTCCGGCGCATGCTCCCGAAACCAGCGACCCAAACCAGTCACCGTGCCGGAACTGCCAACCCCGATGACCACCGCATCTACCTTGCCGTCCAGCTGTTCATAAATTTCCGGCGCGGTGGTGCGCTCGTGGGCCAGGGCATTATCCGGATTGCCGAACTGGTTGATGAAATAGGCATTGCGCTCTTCGGCAACACGGAGGGCCAGATCCTGGTAATACTCCGGGTGGCCCTTGGCCACATCCGAGCGGGTCAGGATGACTTCGGCTCCCATGGCCCGGCAACTGGCGATCTTCTCCGGGCTCATCTTGTCAGGAATCACCAGCACCAGGGGATAGCCCTTCTGGCGAGCCACCAGGGCAAGGCCAAGACCGGTGTTGCCGGCGGTACCTTCGACAATGGTGTCACCGGGCTTGAGATCGCCCCGCTTCTCCGCCTCTTCGATCATGGTCCGGGCGATCCGGTCCTTGACCGAATGGGCCGGGTTGTTCAGTTCCAGCTTGGCGAACAGACGACAGGGGCCGGTATCCAGCCGCGTCAGTTCCACCATGGGCGTGCGCCCGATCATCTCGAGCGCATTGCGATAAATCTGCATGCAGCCTCCCGCAGGCGAACAGGAAAACAGCGGTTGCAGGCCAAGGGGGTGCATTGGCCCAGGCCAACCGCCAGTCGCAAAGGCGCATATTGTACGGCATGGCCAGGAGCTTTGCCTCGCCAGCTTGCGTACAATGTGGGGATGCGAGAAATACCCCCAGACAGCAGGTCTCAAACGGCCACCATCAGCGAGCTGCTCAGTCGGGGCAAGACCCTGCTCCAGGGCACGACCCCCGATCCCCGTCGCGAGGCCCGCCTGCTGCTGCGCCATGCCAGCGGCCTGGGCGATGCCCAGATCATGGCCTTCCCGGAGCGACAGCTGACAGCGGCGGAGGCCGAGCGCTATCTCGCCTGGGTCCGGCGACGGGCCCGGCATGAACCGATTGCCCACCTGCTGGGCTGGCGTGATTTCCGGCAACTCAGCCTGCGGGTCGATGCCAATACCCTGATTCCCCGCCCGGAGACCGAGTTGCTGGTGGATCTGGCTCTTGATCTGATGCCGGCCGGGGGAGTACGCGCACTGGATCTGGGCACCGGCAGCGGTGCCATTGCCCTGTGCCTGGCTGACGAACGCCCCGCATGGTCGGTCAGCGCCAGTGATGAGAGCGCGGCGGCCCTCAGCGTGGCCCGGGATAATGCCCAGCGGCTGGGCCTGAAGCTCCGCCTGCTGGAAGGCGACTGGTTCGAGCCAGTTACGGGGGAGCGTTTCGACCTGATCGTTTCCAATCCGCCCTATATTCCCGAACAGGACCCTCACCTGGCGCAGGGCGATCTGCCCCACGAACCCCGCACCGCCCTGGCCGCGGGCGATGATGGCCTGGATGACCTGCGCCGGATCATCCGCGAGGCCCCGGCCCAGCTGACCCCCAACGGCCGACTGATGCTGGAGCACGGTCATGACCAGGGACCGGCCGTGCGGGCGCTGCTGGATGCAGCCGGTCTGATCGAGATCGCGACCCACCGCGATCTGGCCGGCCGGGAACGGATATCCACTGCCCGCCGGGGAGGCGATACCGGCTAGCCGCGCGAAATGCTGCCAAATGATAGCAAAAAGCTATCTGGGCAATGCAATTATTTATGCGCACATTCGCTAATATTCACTTGCTTTTGTACAAAGCTGGTATAGACTTGAACTCAAGTCCGGCAACGATCCGGACCCGCCGGATACATCGTGACTCCCCCTCACCCGGATCCGGCTGCCGCCAACAGTCCCCAAGCAGGCGGCAACAAGAAGCCGGGGCTACCCGGCCGCCCTTCCGACAGGCGAGCGACGGCAAGGATGCCACCAAGCAACTACCCCAACGGGGCCCGCACGGGCCCCGCTTTTTTTGCCATGTAAAATAGTCGCCCACGCATTGGCCCCGGAGAAGCGGATGGACCGACTTCGCTATGCCCGACATCTGTCACTGCCGGAATTCGGCGAGGACGCCCAGAGCGAACTGGGCCGCTCCACCGCCCTGATCGTCGGCATGGGTGGCCTGAGCAATCCATCTGCCGCCTATCTGGCCGCCGCCGGGATCGGCCGGCTGATTCTGGCCGATTTCGATAGTGTCGACACCGCCAACCTGCAACGCCAGATCCTGTTCGATAGCACCCAGGTGGGTCATGACAAGGCGCAGGCAGCCCGTGACCGCCTGCTGGCCCTGAACCCGGCGGTGGCGATCGACTGTGAGCGTGAGCGGCTGGACGATGCCAACCTGGACAGGCTGCTGCCAGAAGTGGATGTCATCCTCGACGGCAGTGACAATTTCCCCACCCGCTTCGCGGTCAATCGCGCCGCTGTTCGCCATGGAAGGCCTTTGGTTTCCGGGGCCGCGATTCGCTGGCAGGGCCAGGTGGCGGTCTTCGACAGCCGCCATGGTGGCTGCTATGCCTGCCTCTTTGACGAGGCTGCCGCTGACGATGACATGGGGGACTGCGCCAGCAACGGGGTGCTGGGCCCTCTGGTGGGTGTGATTGGTGCCATGCAGGCGGTCGAGGCCATCAAGCTGCTCACCGGGCGCGGTGAGGCTTTGCAGGACCGCCTGTTACGCTATGATGCCCATTCTGGCCGCTGGCGAGAGACCCGCTTTGCCCGGGATCCCCTCTGCCCGGTCTGTGGCCGGCGAAACTGACCTGACAATCACCTGGCGCTGGAGATCCGGTATGAGTGAGTCAATTGCGGAAACAAGCGACCCCTTGCAGCTTCTGGAAAGGGAAGACAGCGTCGAGGCCCTTCAGCGCTATCTGCTCGATTGCATTCCGCTGCTCCAGCATATGAATGTGAGCGTCAATCGAATTGACCGTGAGGCGGTACGTATCGCGGCACCACTGGCGCCCAACAGCAACCACATCGGCACCGCCTTCGGCGGCAGCCTCCACGGCCTTGGCACGCTGGCTGCCTGGGGTCTTCTGTGGGTGCTGCTGAGGGACCAGCCCGATGTCAGCCTGGTGATTCGCGACAGCAGCATGCGCTACCTGGAACCGGCCAAGGATGATCTGGTGGCGGTCTGCGAGACCCCCAATGTAGGCCTGGTCACCCAGTTCCTGCGGGGCATCCAGCGTCGCAGCAAATCCGCCATCGAACTCCAGGCCCGAGTGGAAAGCGCCGGCCGGACCTGCGCCGAGTTCCGCGGCGTTTTTGTTGCCATTCGCGCCAGGAAGTAGCCCCGACGCAGACACCCTCCTCCCGGGCCCCCTTCTTATCCCCCGTTTGGGGGAGAGACATTGCCACACCACGTCCCTACACTCCGTTGGTGTAGTGCTGCGGTGGACGCGGCAGTACGTGATCCAAGGATCCGCATAACAGACAACATGTTTCTCGCGGAGGGAAACAGGGAGGAGTACAGATGATGAATAGACATATATTGACCACTGTTGCCATTGCAGGCAGTTTCGCGCTCAGCGGCTGTTTCAGCAGCGACTCAGATGATAGCGCTAGCCCAGACCAGGTTGAGGGCCAGATCGTGGTTCCCGTGGGGACCGCCGACGGCGACGACGACAATGGTGCGATCCTGAACCAAATGGCCGGTCACCCGGCGGCGCTTCGGCCCACCGCAGGCGGTACCATCCTGAACGCCAGTGCCAACTGCCCAGATGTTCCTGGTGGCTACGAAGCCCTGGCCGATGCCACCGTGGAATTCCTGGACAGCAGCGACGTGGTCGTGGGTGATACGGTGACCACCGACGAATGCGGTCAGTTCAATGCCGACCCGCCCTCCGAGGCCGTCATGGTTCGAGCCACCCGAGATGGGTTCCATCCGGTGGAAGCGGAAGTTGCCAATTTCCGCGCAGGGGGCTCTGGAATTGGGTCCACCATCCCCTCCAACTGGAACTACCGTATTGGCTCCATGCAGGTCCAAAGCGATGGGCGTGTAGCCTTCACCGTGGTTGACGATCAGCGTGGCATGGCCGTCATCGGCCTCCCGGCCCGCACAGTGGAAGCCCTGGTGAACCAGACCCAGGTCTCCATCGGCGACCTGACCAGCAGTGCCGCCACCCAGGAAGCCGCCTCGGTCGGCGTGGTGCTGGATGCCAGTGGCTCCATGTACCAGTGGGCCTACACTGACGAGGACACCGGTGAGAGCTTTGACCGTTTCCAGCTCACCACCCTCGCCACCCATGAATTCCTGAATATCCGGGGCGGCGGTGATGAGGTCAGCTTCACCATCTTTGATGGTCGCGTGGACCTGATTAATGATGACTGGATTGAGGCCAACTGGACGCTGGAAGATGCTCAGCAGGATCCGGTGGACTACAGCTTCAGCAGCTCCGGTTTCACCCAGGATGAGGAACCCCTGCGCATGATCAGCGATGCGTTCAATCCTCACTCCACCATCTGGGGAGCCAACCAGGATGCCGACACCATCGCGGATGATCCCCACGCGGAGACTCCCGACTTCCAGATCACCAACTCCTACAGCTGGGGCGGGATGACGGCACTTTATGATGCCGTTGATGCTGGTCTGGACGTGCTGGAGACAGCGGCGAATGACCGCAAGATCCTGGTCACCATGGGGGATGGCGGCGATAACAGCTCAACCAAGAACAAGCAGGAAGTCATCGACCGCGCCAACAGCATGGGGATCCCGGTTCTGGCTGTGGGCCTGGCGGTGTCCGGTAACGCTGAACAGAACCTGAAGGATCTGGGTTACGACACCGGCGGTGACT
>NZ_SLKM01000204.1:0-3687 GCF_007134575.1 Natronospira sp. | reverse complement strand
CTCCGTTGAACGCCTGAGCCTCCCTCCACAGTAGTCTGTCGGGGCGGTTTCTTGCAGCCGTGCCCCCCCTCCCGGATCATCCCCGCCATGCTGAACGCACTGAAGAGACTGCTCGGCCGCGAGCACCCGCTGGCCGCGGCCGCCCGCGCGGTGGACCAGGGGCGCGCCGGGATCGAGACCGTGCTCGGCCTGCCGCACCGCCTGTCGGTCCCGCTGCTGGAACGCCACTTCGGGCAGGACGTCATCGCCTCCGATGCCGACTTCCGCGCCACCGGCCGCGACGGCCACTGGGAACTGCCGGCGCCGGCCCCCGAGTTCGAGGTACGCCTGTTCGGCGACCCCGAGGGCCGCCTGACCCTGGGCACCATCCGCGGGCGCGGCCCCTACCAGGGGCTGGTGGTATCCAGCGAATGGTCGCCGGAACACCCGGCCGCGGTCTGGCAGGCACGGGTGGAGGAACCGGCGGGCGAGTCCGCCCGTGCGCTGCACGACTACCTGCTGTCCGGGCAATAGAAATCCGCCACACCCGGCCCCATGCTCGGGGTAGCGACAGCCCACCACAGCGGAGGCGGCGACATGGCAAACAACTCCCCCCGCACCATCTCGCTGGTGCTCGGCAGTGGCGGCGCCCGCGGCCTGGCACAGATCGGGATCATCCGCTGGCTGGAACAGAACGCCCGCTACGAGATCGGCTCCATTGCCGGCTCGTCCATGGGGGCGCTGATCGGCGGCATCTACGCCGCCGGCAAGCTCGATGCCTACGAGGAATGGGTGAAGACCCTGCGCCGCCAGGACGTCTGGCGCCTGCTCGACTTCTCCTTCAGCGGCGTCGGCCTGATCCGCGGCGACCGCCTGATCGAAAAACTGCGCGACATGCTCGGCGACACCAACATCGAGGATCTCCCGGTGTCGTACACCGCGGTGGCCACCGACATCGAGCGCCAGCGCGAGGTCTGGCTGAACCGCGGCTCGCTGTTCGACGCCATCCGCGCCTCCATCGCCATCCCCACCGTGTTCACCCCGGTGCGCCACAACGGCCGCCTGCTGGTGGACGGCGGCCTGCTGAACCCGGTGCCGATCGCCCCCACCCTGAATGACGACACCGACAGCACGTTCGCCGTCAGCCTCAACGGCCGCGTCAGCGACGAGATCACCCACCTGCTGCGCACCACCACGCGCAACCACAATCATCGCGACTCGCTCAGCGCGGCGCTCAATCACCGCGTGCGCGACGCCCTGCCCGACCAGGTCGACAGCTGGCTGCAGGACTGGCAGACCCGCCTGGGGCTGGGCGAGACCGACCCCAACCTGAGCCCCGAGCAGGAGGCCCGCGCCCTCGGCCTGATCGACATCGTTTCCCACTCGATCGAGGCCATGCAGGGCAGCATCGCGCGCTTCCGCATCGCCGCCTACAATCCCGACCATCTGATCGAGATCCCGGTGAACGCCTGCGGCGTGTTCGACTTCCACCGCGCCAGCGAAATGATCGACCTCGGCTACCAACTGGCCGAACTCCGCCTGCGCAACGGGAACGGCAACGGCAACGGCAACGGGAACGACAGCGGGAACGGGAATAACAACGGCCAACCCACCGAAACCCCATAACCGCAGCCCCCTGGCCGATCACGGCCTGTCCAACGCCGCGGTCGCGTGCAAGCACGCTCCAACAGGGCGACGACTGCACCGCAGGTAGGGGCCACCTGTAGGAGCGGCCTTGGCCGCGACCCAGCGCCAGCCTCCGGCAAACCCCGCTTCGCTGCAGGAAGCCCGCCCCTGGCCGATCGCAGCCGGCCGACACCCCACCGCCCGAAGGGGCAGCCTCGGGTCAATGACGAAAATGCACGAACAGCCGGCCGTGGTTCTTCGAATCCTTCTCCACCCGGTGATAACGGGCCTTCACCTCCGGCTGCTGCAGAAAACGCAGCACCCGCTTCTTCAGCTGCCCGCTGCCCTTGCCGTGAATGATCTCCACCGTCCGGATGCGCTTGTCGCAGGCCTCGTCGATCACGCCGTTGAGCGCGGCATCAATGCGCCGCCCGTTGCGAAAGCACTCGTGCAGATCAATCGAAAGTCGGGACATGAAAAAGATACCCCCGGAAATTGCACAGCCCGTTCCGCCACCCTGCCCCGGCCAGCCGCGCCTGACAACCCAGCCACCACCGGCAGTCCGGCCACACCACCGCGCCGCGCCACGGATGGCCGGAACCGGCAAGACGATGATCCAGATCAACCAATCATGCGGTTTGCGGTTCGCACGCCTTCCCTTCCGCAGTACTCGCCCGGTATCAGGGGAAATGCGCCGTGCATCACATCGCGGCAATCCGGCCAACCACGATAACAACCCAGCAATCTGCCGAGTCCGCGACCGGCGCGCACACGGCGAACGCCGACACATCCGCGTTTGCCTGGCGGTACTACACGGAAGAAGACCGAAGGGGGCAGCACATGCACGGACTTGTCTGGAGTTCCGATCTGGAACTCGGTATCGAGGTGATCGACGAGCAGCACAAGCGCATCTTCGAATACCTGCAGCAGATCGACCTCGCCATCGACAACGGCGACACGCAGCAGGTACACGACGTGGTGCAGGGAGTGCTCGACTACACCCAGTCCCACCTGACCTTCGAGGAAGGCCTGATGGAGCAGGCCGGGTATCCCTGCCTCGACGCCCACCGCAAGGTGCACCAGGCCTTCGCGGCACGCATCCACCGGCTGGAAAGCGAACTCAAACAGGGACGCGACACCATGGCCGTGGCGCGCAAGGTGCGCTCCGATCTCGGCCTGTGGCTGATGAACCACATCCGCCGCGACGACCAGGACTACGTCAAACACGTAAAGCCGATCGTCGCCGGCAGCTGGATCAAGCGCTGGCGCACCCGCATCTTCGGCAGCTGACCCGCAGGAGGCCAGCCCCGGACGACCATTGCCTGTCCGACGCCGCGGTCGCGTGCAAGCACGCTCCTACAGGGTGACGGCTACACCGCAGGCGGGGGGTGCCCCCCGCCTTGTAGGAGCGGCCTTGGCCGCGACCCGGCGCCGGGCCCCGGCAGGCGCCGCGGTCGCGTGCAAGCACGCTCCTACAGGGTGACGCATTGTGTCGGCGGTGGCGGTTGGGGGCTGGGCGGACCCTGCCGGGCGGGGCAAGGGCGCCAGCGGCGGATTGGCGGAGCGCGGTCAGTTCACCGTGACCACGATGCAGCGCGCCAGCTGCTGCACCTTGTGCGACACGCTCCCGGTCAGCAGCCCCTGCAGGGTGCCCAGCCCGCGCGTGCCCATCACGATCATGTCCGCCTCGTGATGCTCGGCCTGGTCCAGGATCACCTGCGCCGGCGAGCCGTCCTCGATGTGCTGCTCGACCTTGGCCACGCCCTGCGCCTCGAAATACTCGCGCGCCCGGTCCACCAGCTTCTGCGCGATGTCGCGCAGCACGCTTGGCGGGATGGAGCTGGCAACAAACGCCCCGCCTGCCCCAACCGAGGGTTCGTCGGGCTCGTCCAGCTCCGACAGCTTGCGGATATGCGCGGGCACCTCGCCCTGCAGCAGCGCGCTCACGATCACCACCCGCGCGCCATAACGCGAGGCGAGATCCGCCGCCACCTCCACCGCACGCCAGGCATGGGCGGAGCCGTCCACCGGCACCAGTATGGTTCGCAGTTCCATATGCCCTCCTCCCGAATCGTCCCCTGT
>NZ_SLKM01000273.1:0-3700 GCF_007134575.1 Natronospira sp. | reverse complement strand
GCGGGGTGTTGATCAGCCGGGTCGAGGGCAGCGCGGCAACCCTGGGCATCCAGCCCGGCGATCTGGTAACCCGGGTGGGCGATATCGAACCGGAAAGCCCCATGGATTTTCTTGACGCCTTCCGGGGCGTGGAAGTCGGGGAATACGTGGAGATCGAAATCGAGCGCGATGGCGAAACACTCAGCTTCGAGGTACCCACGGAAGTGCCGCAGCGGGATGAGCCGGAGCAGGAAAGGTTGTGAGTGCTGAGTGCTCAGCACTCAACACTTAATATCGAATGAGTGCCGAGCCCCAGGTGAAGCCGCCGCCAAAGGCTTCGAGAAGGATAGTCTGGCCGCGCTGGATTCGACCATCCCTGACCGCCACATCCAGGGCCATGGGCACCGAGGCCGAGGAGGTGTTGCCGTGATCCTGAACGGTGAGAATGACACGCTCCATGGGCATCTTGAGCTTTTTGGCAGTGGCTTCGATGATGCGCAGATTGGCCTGATGGGGAATCAGCCAGTCGATCTCGTCACCCGACATGTTGTTGGCTTCCAGGGTCTCGCGGGCGATGCGACCCAGGGTGGTCACCGCCACGCGGAAGACCTCATTGCCCTTCATCTGTACAAAATCCTTGCCGGACTTGAGATCGTTGAAGCCCTTGGACACGCCGGAGGGGAAATACAGCAGATCCTTGTAGCTGCCGTCGGCGTGGATATGGGTGGAAATGATTCCCGGTTCATCGGAGGCTTCCAGGATCACCGCACCGGCACCATCACCGAACAGCACGCAGGTGGAACGGTCGGTCCAGTCAATGAATCGTGACAAGGTCTCGGCCCCGACCACCAGAACCCGCTTGGCCGCACCGGTGCGGATAAACTTGTCGGCAACGCTCATGCCATAGATGAAACCGCTGCAGGCGGCTTCCAGGCCGATGGCCGGCACGCCCCGATTACCCAGGCGCTCCTGGAGCAGGCAGCCGACATTGGGGAAGATCTGATCCGGTGTCGTGGTCCCCACGATGATCATGTCGATATCGTCAGGAGTTACACCGGCCGCTTCCATGGCATTACGGGCGGCGTGTTCACAGAGATCGCAGGTCGTCTCACCATCCGCGGCAATATGCCGCCGCTCGATACCCGTTCGCTCCCGGATCCACTGGTCGCTGGTCTCCACCATCTTTTCAAGATCGCGATTGCTCAGGACCTTTTCCGGGAGATATCGACCGGTACCGATTATGCGTGAATACATCAAACGCCCTGCCTCTCTTTATCTTCATCTTCCAACAACCGACTGATTCGCGCCGGCACGTCTTCCTTCACTTCAAGCGCCGCAATATGAATGGCGTTCTCGAAGGCTACCATGTCAGCGCCGCCATGGCTCTTGATCACGATACCCTGAAGGCCCACCAGACTGGCACCATTGTAACGCCGTGGATCGGTTCGTCGACGCAGGGCCCGCAGCACCGGCATGGCCACCAGCGCCAGCAGACGGGTAAAGGCATTGCGGTTGAATTCTTCCTTGATGTAGGCGCCAATCATTTTTGCCACGCCTTCCATGGTCTTGAGAGAGACATTTCCGACAAAGCCCTCGCAGACCACCACGTCCACGCCACCACCGAAGATGTCGTTGCCTTCCACATAGCCAATGTAGTTGAGGCTGCTGTCGCTGAGCATGGCCGAGGCATCACGAACTGTTTCGGTTCCCTTGATCTCTTCCTCGCCGATATTCAACAAGCCGACCTTGGGTCGCTCGATGTCATGCACGGCCGTGGCCACGGCCGAGCCCATAACGGCGAACTGCAAGAGGTGCTCGGCAGTGCAATCCGCACTGGCACCCAGATCAAGCATGTGGGTATGACCACCGCGGGCCGGGATGGGGCAGATAATGGCGGGGCGATCGATGCCGGGAAGGGTCTTGAGCACAAAGCGGGAGGTGGCCATCAGGGCGCCGGTGTTACCCGCGCTCACGCAGGCCTGGGCCTCACCCTGCTTGACCAGATTGATGGCAACCCGCATGGAGGAGTCTTTCTTGCCGCGCAGGGCCTGACTGGGCAACTCATCCATATTGACCACCTGGCTGGCGTGGTGAATGCGGATGCGCTTGCGCAGGTCCGTATCGGCCCCTTCGAGGGCAGACTCCAGGGCGGACTCATCTCCGACCAGAATGAGGGAAACATCATCCCGCCTGGACAGAAAAGCGAGCGCGGCAGGCACAACGACACTGGGGCCGTGGTCACCTCCCATCCCGTCCAGTGCCAGTGTGATGCGAGCACTCATGCATTAACTCCAACGAGACTGATCGAAGCGGATTGCCATTGTCACGGCCCGCTCGGGGCCGTCAAAAAGCAGCCGCGGCACCCGGCCGCGGCCTCTCGGACGCGAGGTAGCTCCAGCGAGCTCAGTCCTCGTCCTCTTCGAAATCAATCTCATCCGCCGGCGTAGCGACCAGCTTGCGACCACGATAGTAGCCGTCAGGGCTGACGTGATGGCGGCGATGGGTCTCGCCGGTGGTGGGGTCCACCGACAGGGTCGGGTTCTTCAGGCTGTCGTGTGCACGGCGCATGCCACGCTTGGACGGGGTCTTGCGATTCTTCTGAACGGCCATTGTCTGCTCCAGACTTGCTCTTAAGCTTGAGTTTCAAAGGAATCACGCATTGGCGTGATCCAGCTTGCTCGATGGGATGCCGCTGGGGTCAGCCCCTGAAGACATCCATTCATTTTTTCTTGCCACCGCCCTTGAGGGCGGCGAGGACCTGGAAAGGTCGCCGGGTTGGCCCCGGTGCCGGTTCGCTGGATTGCCCTTCGGAATCCGGCGGCAACAGCATCTCATCCCTGGCCAACGGGCCACAGTCTTCGATCCGCTCATGGCGGGCCGAAATCGGCAACGCCACCATCAATTCCTCTTCCAACAGCAAAGCCGGATCCAGGAGGCGTTGCTCGCGGATGATGGCGTCCATTTCCGCGGGCAAGGCATCGACATCCGCTTCACTGTCAACGATGACCAGGTCATAGCTCACCGCCAGGGGCTTTGCCACCGGCTCCAGGCAGCGCTGGCATTCCAGGGGCACCGTCACTCGGGCTTCACCCCTGACTGTCAGTCTACCGTGAGCATCACGGTCAAAGCGCATTCGGCACCAGACCTCATCCGCCTCGGCGCCCGCGGAGAGGCACAGCTCGGCGTTCAATCGCGGCATCCGGTCGAGCGCCACATGCCCTTCGGCGGCGGTCTGCCCCGCAGCCAGGCGCTCCGGATCAAGAGGGTCCAAAAACGGCTTCGACATAAACGGGCAATGGTACGGGAACACCACCCCACTGTCAAAGCGAAATTTGGCCAACTTGTTGTTTTCCCTGCACTCACGGGATTGACCCGACGGCTGGCGTGGCGTAAAAGACCCCCAAGCAAGCCGCCACCGGAGCAATCATCATGGCAGAGGCCGAATCCACACCCGAGCGAATCGTCCTCGCGTCCCGATCACCCTACCGGGCCGACCTCCTGCGTCGGCTGGTTCCGGACTTCGAACAGCACCCCGCTGATATTGATGAATCAATCAACGCGGAGGAAAGCCCGGAGGCCTATGTCGGTCGCCTGAGCCGGGAAAAGGCGCTGGCCGTGGCCAGTGCCTGCGATGAACCAGCCCTGGTCATCGGCTCCGACCAGGCCGCGGTCCTGGACGGCGAGATTCTCGGCAAACCGGGCGACCTGGAAACCGGGGTCG
>NZ_SLKM01000205.1:0-13840 GCF_007134575.1 Natronospira sp. | reverse complement strand
GCGCTTGCCGGGCAGTTTGAGACCCTTGAAGAAGCCCGTGGCTTCACCCACGGACAGACGGGAGATTTCCGGGAGACTGCGCTCGGCCACGAAGACATGGCGGGCGGAACGGTTGAGGCGGCTGCCGTGGCATTCGGGGCAGGAACGGCTGCTCACATAGCGGGCCAGTTCCTCGCGCACCATGCTGGACTCGGTCTCCCGATAACGGCGCTGCATATTGGGCAGCACACCCTCGAAGGGATGGTGGCGAAGCACCGTGCCACCACGCTGGCTGGGATAACGAAAGGCAATCTCTTCCTCGCCACTGCCCCACAGCAGGGCCTGCTGCACGGCCTCGTCGAGCTCGCCAAAGGGCGTCTCCGGGTCAAAGCCGTAGTGCTCGGACAGGGACTGAATCAGACGCCAGTAATAGGGGTTGCGACGGTCCCAGCCACGCACCGCGCCGCCGGCCAGACTCAACTCCCGGTCTCGGACCACCCGCTCGGGATCGAAATACTGGTTGACCCCCAGGCCATCACAACTGGGACAGGCGCCATTGGGATTGTTGAAGGAAAACAGTCGCGGCTCCAGCTCGCTCAGGCTGTAACCGCATTCCGGGCAGGCAAACTTCTCGGAGAAGATCAGCGGTTCCCGCTCCGGCTCATCCATGAAGGCCACCCGGGCACTGCCATCCGCCAGCCCCAGTGCGGTCTCGAAGGACTCCGACAGACGCAGGGCCAGATCATCACGGACCCGAAAGCGATCCACCACCACTTCGATGCTGTGCTTGCGGCGCAGATCCAGCTTGGGTGGATTGTCCAGCTCCACCACCTCGCCATTGATCCGGGCCCGGATAAAGCCCTGGGCCCGCAGCTCCTGCAATAGCTGCACATGCTCGCCCTTGCGATTGTCCACCACCGGCGCCAGCAGCATGCATTTGCTCCCCTCCGGCAGGCCCAGCACCTGATCCACCATCTGGCTGATGGTCTGGGCATCCAGGGTGATGTCATGGTCGGGGCAGCGGGGCTGGCCGGCACGGGCGTAGAGCAGGCGCAGGTAATCGTGAATCTCGGTCACCGTGCCCACGGTGGAACGGGGATTGTGGGAGGTGGACTTCTGCTCGATGGAAATGGCCGGCGAGAGGCCCTCGATATCGTCGATATCGGGCTTTTCCATCATCGACAGGAACTGGCGCGCATAGGTGGAGAGGGACTCCACATAGCGGCGCTGACCTTCCGCGTAAATGGTATCGAAAGCCAGCGATGACTTGCCCGAGCCGGACAGGCCGGTGATGACGATCAATTGATCGCGGGGCAGCTCGACATCGATGTTCTGGAGGTTGTGGGTGCGGGCACCCTGGACGCGGATCATGGCCATGTTTGCGGCGTGCTCGTTGGCTTCGGAGAACAGGCCATTTTACCGTCTCCGGCCGGCCCAGGACCAGCCGGAGACGGATTTCCGACCAGCGAGCCTAGCGCAACTGATCGATGGGAATCGGGCAGTCGAATCGGCCCCGGGCGGTGGCCCGGCAGGCCATGCCGCCAAAGCCGCCAACCTGGTCACAGGCCGCCAGAGCGGCTGCCAGACTGACACACTCAGCCGGCATATTGCTGTCCTGCTCCGCCCCCTGGTGGGCCCCCTGCGGGGCCGAGGGGCCTGCCTGACTCGCCGCGGCAGGCGCAGTCTGGCGGGCCGTCGATGACTGCTCCCGGGCCGCGGCCCGACGGGCCTCCCGGGTGGATTGCATCATGGCCCCGATCAGCTCATCCGGCAGCCCCAGTTCTCCCAGACCCCGAACGTCGGCCATGTCCAGGTCACCGTAGTCGCCTTCTTCGTTGAAAACCTGCTGAATCAGAATGGGGACACCAACGCCGTCGTCCAGATACTGGACCAGATGATGAACCTTGAGATCGGCGGGCCCCAGGAAAAGCAATTGCTGGTCCTCGGGCAGCGCCTGCGCCGCATCGGGGAATTCGTCGGTAAGCGAATCGTAGTAAGGCAGGGGATCGGGACGGGCTTCAATCAATGCCACCATGTAGCCGAATACCTCCTCCCTCAGGGGACTGGAGGGGTAACGCTCCAGGAACTCCTCGTAGGCAGAAAGGGTATCTCGGCGGCGATAGGGGGCCAGGTCCTGTTCATTGCCCTGAGATTCCAGGCGAAAGTGGATGCGAGTGGGATGGCCCATGGGAAATGTGGGCTGGTGATGGACCGCGCTGGGCTCATAACCATCCTTCTTGGCGCGAAAATAATCCTGTGACCACTGTTTGGATTGGCTGGTCACATCCCGATAAGGCGTGGTGACGTAGTAACGCAGATTGTCGGGGCTGTTACCGCGGTAAATTCGGGCGCCGGGCGGATCGGAGGTGATCTCGTATTCCGTTTGCTGCGGTGTGACGGCACAGCCGTTCAGCATGGCAATGAAGAGGAAGACAAGAAGAAAAACCAAACCGCGTGAAATCGAATAAGCCATGGGCCACCTCGAGCAACAGCAAGACCGGCATCCCTCGCCGATCTCCCTGGCCCAGGCCACGGCAATCAAGGACGCCCCCAATATCAGTCTAGACGTCATTGAGCCGGGCGGCATCACCCATATGGGGTATGGTCACTAGTAACCCGAGGCCTGACCGTCCTTGCGGTATTCCGAAGCCCCCCGCCAGATGCGATCCACGGGATTGTAGGCAATGGCCTGATAGCCGCCGAAATGACCCTGGCCCACCTGCACCCGGTGGCCGCGATTGCCGAGCGCATCGGCGGTGCCCTCCGGGAAGCCGGGCTCCAGATTGACCGTGCCGCCATCCTCGGCGGCGGGCTTGCCGGTGGGCCCCGCGCTGCCGTCATGACGAATGCGCGGGGCATCCCCGGCGGCCTGGAGGTTCATGCCGAAGACCAGCAGATTGAGCAGGACCTGAACCTGGGCCTGGGGCTGCATGGCCCCGCCCATGACACCGAAGCTGAGCCAGGGCTCGCCCTCACGGGTGACAAAACCCGGCATGATGGTGTGGAAGGGCCGCTTGCCGGGGGCAATGACATTGGGATGGCCGGCCTCGAGGCTGAACAGGGCACCTCGATTCTGGAGCGAGAAGCCCAGACCCACCGGCACCACCCCGGAACCCATGCCCATGTAATTGCTCTGAATCAGCGAAACCATCATGCCGTCACTGTCGGCGGTGCTCAGATAGACGGTATCGCCCCGATCCAGCCTGGGCTCACCGGCAGCCACCTGGGTAGCCGCCCTGGACTCGTCGATTAATCTGCGGCGCTGATCGATATAGGCCTTGTCCAGCAGACCACTGACCGCGGAGGATTCGAAGGCCGGGTCCGCGTAATAGCGGGCGCGATCAGCAAAGGCCAGTTTCTTGGCCTCCACCAGCAGATGGACGTGCTCGGGACTGCCGAAGCCGGCATGTTTCAGATCCCAGGGCTCGATCAGCTTGAGCATCTGCAAGGCGGCAATACCCTGGCCATTGGGTGGCAACTGCCAGACCGTCTTGCCCATGAAATCCACCGACACCGGCTCCACCCACTCCGCCTGGTAGCCGGCCAGGTCCTGCTCTGCCAGCAGGCCACCAGCCTGCTGCACGGTCTCGGCCATGTTGCGAGCGGCCGGGCCCTGGTAGAAGACGCCGGGCCCGTCATTGGCGATGCTTTCCAGTAGCCTGGCCAGACCCGGGTTGCGAAAACGCTCCCCCTTTCGTGGCGCACGCCCGGCGGGCAGGAAAGTCCCGGCAAAGCCGGGCTGCTCGGCCAGGCGCTTGCCTTCGGCCGCCCACTCGCCGGCAATGATTTCGGAAACCGGGAAACCGTCCCGGGCGAGACTCGCGGCCGGCTGCAACAATCGGCGCAGGGGCAGCCGACCGAATTCTCCATGCAATGACTCCCAGCCGCGCACCATGCCCGGCACGCTCACGGACAGGGGGCCCTGGTCGGGGATCTGCTTGTGGCCCTTGCCCTCGAACCAGCTGCGGGTGGCCGCCGCGGGGGCACCGCCGCTGGCATTCAAACCACGCAAACGTTTGCCGCTGGGATCCCAGACCATGGCAAACAGATCGCCCCCCAGCCCGGCGCCGGTGGGCTCCACAACGCATTGCACGGCATTGGCGGCAATGGCCGCATCCACTGCCGACCCGCCTTCCTGGAGCACCGCCAGGGCGGCCTGGGAGGCCAGGGGCTGGCTGGTCGCCGCCATGCCGTTGCCTGCGAAGACTTCGGATCGAGTAGCCCAGGAATCACGCGGGTATCGAGCACTCATACCGGTTTCCTTTTTTTATTGTTGCCAGAAGGTCTGTCGGCATTGTGCCACAGGCTTTCGAGAGACTGGCAGCGGCCAGGGAGGCTCTGATCAATAGCCCGCAGCCTGACCATCCTTGCGAGGTTCCGAGGCGCCGTACCAGACCCCGGTATCGGGGTCGCGCATGATGGCCTGGTAGCCGCCAAAGAAGCCCTCGCCCACGACCACCTCGTGGCCACGCTTCCGGAGGGCTTCAACGGTTTCCGCCGAGAAGCCGGTTTCCAGCTGCACGGTGCCACCGTCTTCCATCACATCGCCCTCCGGCTGGGAGCTGCCCACATGAGAGATGCGCGGGGCGTCACCCGCCTCCTGCAGACCCATGCCGAAATCGATCATGTTGATCAAAATCTGGGCGTGAGCCTGGGGCTGAAGGCCGCCCCCCATGACGCCAAAACTCATCCAGGGCTCGCCATCACGGGTGACAAAGGCCGGAATGATGGTATGGAAAGGGCGCTTGCCCGGTTCCAGGCTGTTGGCATGGTCAGCGTCCAGATTGAACATCTCCGCCCGGTTCTGGAGCACGAAACCCACCCCGTCCGGGGTCATGCCCGAGCCCATGCCGCGGTAATTACTCTGGATGAGTGACACCATATTGCCGTCTTCATCGGCGGTGGTGAGATAAATGGTATCCGCGTCATTGAGGCGCGGGTCGCCGGCGGGAAAGGAATCGGCGGCCTGTTCGGGGTCGATCAGGGCCCGACGTTGCTCGGCATATTCCTTGGAGATCAGCTCCGCCACCGGCACATCGCTGAACGCCGGGTCGACATAGAAACGGGCCCGGTCCTCGAAGGCGAGCTTTTTCGCCTCCACGAAGAGGTGGATGTAATCCGGATCATCCAGGCTCAGCTCAGACAGGTCCCAGTGCTCGAGAATATTGAGAATCTGAAGCGCGGCAATACCCTGGGTATTGGGGGGTAGCTGCCAGACTTCATGACCGCGATAGCTGCTGGAGACCGGGTCCACCCAGGTGGACTCGTGGGCGGCCATGTCCTCGACAGTGAGAAAACCTCCCTGGCGTTCCATGTAGTCGGCGATGGCCTCGGCAATCTCTCCCTCATAGAAGGCCTCCCGACCCTCCTCCACCAGCAGCCGCATGGTGTTGGCCAGATCCGGGTTGCGGAATATTTCCCCGGTTCGGGGGGCACGGCCTTCGGGCATGAAGACTTCCGGGAAGTTCTCGTACTCCTTCAGGATCTCGGCGTTGCGCGCCCAGTAATAGGCAATCACCTCGGTCACCGGGAAGCCGTTCTCGGCATAGTGGATGGCGGGGCCCAGAATGTCTTCCATGCTGGCTCGACCGAAGCGGTCGTGAAGCTCGAACCAACCGTCCACGGCACCGGGCACGGACACCGGCAGGGGGCCACGCTGGGGAATCCGATCGTAACCGTTTTCTTCAAACCACTCCCGGGTCATATCCATGGGTGCGCGGCCACTGGCATTGAGCCCGTAAAGGGCCTCGCTGTCGGCGTCCCAGACGATGGCGAAGAGATCACCGCCGATGCCATTGCCGGTGGGCTCGGTCAAACCCAGCATGGCATTGGCGGCGATGGCCGCATCCACCGCATTGCCCCCGTCACGCATGACCTGCAAGGCCGCCTGGGTAGCCAGAGGCTGGCTGGTGGCCGCCATGGCCCCGGTGGCGAGCACATTGGAGCGGCTGAGGCGTTGATCCGTCTCGACCCGATCCCAGGCCGGCAGCGGTGCAACAAGCAGCGTGAACGCGGCGCCAGCAATCAGGGCGAAAAAGGGGGATGACTTGCGCATAGTTCCTCCAGCAGTGAAGGGGTCTGGTGGGTTGAAGATAGCAGACCGCCGGGCAGATGGCTGTCAAAGCGGCGCAAGCTCCTTTACTCTAGCCAGGATAAGCTGGGGCGGCGCTGACGGGCCGCCAGGCGCCAGGGGGAAGACTGTGCTTGATCGATCCAGACAGCGGGACGGCTTGCTGGCCCTGCTCCTTTGCCTGCTCGTGGGCGTGGGCGGGCTGGCCGGAAGCTGGCAGGGACTGGATGCCCGCATCACCCACTGGGGCACGGCCCTGGCCACACCGCGCGCTCCCGAGGCCGACATCGCGATCGTGGAAGTCGATGACCTCAAGGCCCATGGCGATGCCGACCATTTCGGCGAGCAGCTTCGTCTGGCCATCGGACAGGCCCGCAAAGCGGGCGCCGAGGAAGTCGTCGTGCTGCTGCCCGCCGGCTGGAAATTGCCGGCGGCAGAAAGTTCCGATGGCTGGTGGTCCGACGGCAACGGCAGCATGGAAGCAGGCTGGCTACTGGGACTGTCGGCCCAGCCGGGGACATCTCGCCCCCTGTCCGGTCTCCCCCATTATCTTCTCGGCAGCAGCCTGACGCCGCCCGAGAGTGAGACGGGCTGGCTGGCGCGGCTGCAGCAGCAACTGGGCCTCAAGCCGGGGCAGGTCCCCGGCGGCCGCGTGCTGCTGCCTCAGGAGGCCAGCGGCACCAGCGCGGCCGGTTTCACTCCCCTCGGTGAGCATGGCCGCTTTCACGCCGCCCTGAAAATGGGGGAAGGGCTTCTGCCCGCCCTATCGCTACAACTGGCGGCACGCCTGGACGGACAATGGGCGAGCAGCCGGCAGCTCGCCGAGGTCGCCGACAATCACTACCACTTCCGCCCCTTTCCCTACCGGCCCGATCAACTCCCCCTGCCCCGTCTGGACTTTGAGCAGCTGCTGAGCGGGGAGCTGGACCCGGATCAACTGGCCAATCACGCGGTCGTGATCGGGCCGGTGGAAATCGACGGCAAAGCCGTCACCCGTCTGACCGCCGAACACGCAGCGGCCATCCATGCCGGACATCTCTACCAACAGCCGGACTGGGGCCCCTGGGCGCCCTGGCTTGGTTTGCTGCTGGTGGCGGGCTGGCTGAGCCTGGTGCTGCCACGACTCAACCTCAGTCTGGGGGTCTACTCCGGGCTGCTGCTGGTGTTGGCCCTGTTCGGCCTGCAATTGCTGCTGCCCACCATCCGGCTGCTGCATCTGGAACTTGCCATGCCGCTGATGGCCTTGATTGCCGGTCACGGTGCCCTGCTGGCCAAGCGGCGTCTGGATTATCGCCGCGAGGGCATTCTGATGGAGCTGTCAGAGGCCAACCGGCAACTTGCCGAGTCCCTGCGCCGCCAGGGTCAGACCGACGCTGCCTTTGAGCGCCTGCGCCGCTGTGAGCCCCGGGGCCCGGTACTGGAAAGCCTTTACGAGCTAGCCCTGGACCTGGAGCGCCGGCGTGAGTTTGCCCGCGCCCAGACAGTGCTGCGCTGGCTGGATGAACACTCGCCCGACTTCCGTGACGCCCGGACCCGGATCGCCAAGCTGTCGGAGCTGGAAACCAAGACCGCCCTGGGTCCGCGCAACGGCCCGGGTGGCACCCTGGTACTGGACGAGGAGGGCGTCCAAAAACCCATGCTGGGCCGCTATGAAATCAAGCGGGAAATCGGCAAGGGCGCCATGGGCGTGGTCTATCTGGGCCATGATCCGCGTATCGGGCGCACGGTCGCGGTCAAGACCATGGCCCTGGCCCAGGAGTTCGAAGGGGCTGATCTGGAGCAGGTGACAGAGCGCTTCTTCCGCGAGGCTGAAACGGCCGGGCGGCTGCAGCATCCCAATATCGTCACCATCTACGATGTGGGCGAGGAAGCGGATCTGGCCTATATCGCCATGGACTTTCTCGATGGCATCGGACTGCAGGACCATACCGAGCCCGACCGCCTGCTGCCGGCGACTCAGGTCTGCAACATCATCATCCAGGTGGCGGAAGCGCTGGATTATGCCCACGGCCAGGGGGTGGTGCACCGGGATATCAAGCCGGCCAACATGATCTGGTTGCCGGATGCGGAGCGGGTGGTACTGACCGACTTCGGGGTCGCCTGCCTGACCGATTCCCGCCGCACCAAGACGGGCACGATTCTGGGGACCCCCTCTTATATGTCGCCGGAGCAGGTGCTGGGCCGCAAGGTGGATGGGCGGTCGGATCTGTTTTCCCTGGGCGCGACCCTGTATCAACTGCTGCGCGGTGAATTGCCCTTCCAGGGCGAGCCCCTGGCCACGCTGCTCTACAAGATCGCCAACGACAAGACCCCCAATGTCTGCCGCCAACGCCCCGACCTGCCCCCCTGCATGGGTCGTATCGTGAAACGGGCGCTGGAGAAGAAGCCGGAGAAACGCTTCCAGTCCGGGACGGAAATGGCCGCCGCTTTGCGTCGTTGCCGTCGGGAGGTGGCTGCTCGACTTGGGTAGTCCCTTCGCGTGTCGGCTTTGCTTGAGTTAGCACCCTTCGGTGTCGGTGACGGGAGCGTCCCGGCTTCGATCTATGTAGGACCCTTCGATGCCGGTGACTGTTTGCGTTCCGGCCTAGGTGACCACCACCAAGGGTAGGCTTCGGTCCTGGTGGCCTTGCTCAGGGCTGTGAGCGACAGGACGTCGCGTGCAGAGCCCCCAGGGATGGGTCTACGTCCCTGAGCAAGGCCACCAGGACCGAAGCCGGGACGCCCCCCGTCACCGATATCGAAGGGTACTACCCCAATCGAAGCCCCCAACCGCAACCAATCAGAGACCCCACCTTATGCCAAAGCGAACTTGACATTAGGACTCCCCTGCCCCAAGCTGAAATCACAAAGCGCCGATTTGATATCCAGCTTGCGGGCGCTCTAGAAATACAGCTAAAGCGGTGAGTGCCGCTAGGACGACTCCCGCCTCTGGCACGATTCCGTTCCCGCAAGCCAATCAATCGGCGCCCGTTCAACCACGGGAGCAGCCGAACCATGAGCGACATTCCCTGTACACGCTGGACAGAAGACAAGGACGCACGCCTGCGGGTGTCCTTTGAGTTCTTTCCGCCCAAGACAGAAAAGATGGAGGCCCGGCTCTGGTCCGCCATCGTGGAGTTGGCGCCTCTCAATCCGCGCTTTGTCTCGGTCACCTATGGTGCTGGCGGGTCCACCCGGGAACGCACTCATGCGACGGTGGCGCGGGTGCTGCGGGAGACCAATCTTACCCCCGCCGCTCACCTGACCTGCGTAGGTGCAAGCCGGGAGTCGGTCCTGTCCGTGGCCCGGGATTACCTGGATATTGGCGTGCGCAACATCGTTGCCTTGCGAGGCGATCCGCCCGAAGGCGAAAGCCGGTTCAGGGCCCATCCCGATGGTTTCGCCAGCGGCGCGGACCTGGTGTCCGGTCTGCGCTCGGTGGGAGATTTTGATATCAGCGTTGCCGGCTATCCGGAAGTCCACCCAGATGCCACCTCGCCCGAAGAGGAATTGGCCTATCTCAAGCGCAAGGTGGATGCCGGTGCCAGCCGAATCATTACCCAATACTTTTTCGATACCGAGGTCTTCCTGCGCTGGCGTGATCGTGTGCGGGCGGCCGGGATCGATGTGCCCATCGTGCCCGGGATCCTGCCGGTGACCAATTTCGCCACCGTGGCCCGCTTCAGCGAGGCCTGCGGTGCCACCGTGCCGCGCTGGCTGGCGCGTCTGTTCGATGGGCTCGACGAGGACCCCGAAACCCGTCAACTGGTTGCCGCAACCGTGGCCTCCGAGCAGTGCATGAGGCTGCAAGAAGAAGGCGTCAGCGAATTCCACTTCTACACCCTCAATCGAGCCCGCCTGACCAAGGCAATCTGCCGCATGCTGGGAATCTGTCCGGGAAGGGGAGACAGCAGCGCCAAGGTGCGGCAGCCGAAAACCGATCAGGAGGTGGTAAGCCTGTGAGCAAGGACTGTTTCGAGACCCTTCAGCAAGGCATGGCGGAAAGGATTCTGGTCCTCGATGGTGGCATGGGGACCATGATCCAGAATCTGAAACTGGACGAGGCCGCGTTTCGGGGTGTGCGCTTCCGGGATCACCCCAGCGAACTGGCAGGCAATAATGATCTGCTCAACCTGACCCAGCCGGAAAAAATCCAGCAGCTTTACCGGGATTATCTCGAAGCCGGTGCCGAGCTCATTGAAACCAACACCTTTAATGCCAACCGCATCTCCCAGGCCGACTACGGCCTTGAAGACCTGAGCCATGAGATCAATCGGGTGGGTGCGGAACTGGCACGGGCCGCGGCCGATGAAGTGGCATCGGCTACAGGCCATGATCGCTGGGTAGTCGGTGTACTCGGGCCAACCAACCAGACCGCCTCGATCTCGCCAGATGTCAATGATCCGGCCAAGCGCAATGTCCGCTTCCCCGATCTGGTGAGCACCTATGCCGAGGCCATTGATGGCCTGATCGAGGGCGGCGTGGATCTGATCATGGTGGAAACCATCTTCGACACCCTCAATGCCAAGGCTGCCCTGTTTGCCCTGGATGAGGCATTCGAAGCCCGTGGCCGTCGCTGGCCGGTAATGATCTCGGCCACGATCACCGACGCCAGCGGCCGCACCCTGTCGGGTCAGACGGTCGAGGCGTTCTGGCACAGCGTGATGCACGCCCGCCCCTTCAGCGTGGGCCTCAATTGTGCCCTGGGTGCAGAACAACTGCGTCAGTATGTGGCCGAACTCGGCCGGGTTGCCGATGTGGCCGTCAGCGCCCATCCCAATGCCGGGCTGCCCAATGATCTCGGTGAGTACGATCAAGACCCGGAGACCATGGCCGAGCTGATCGCCGAGTGGGGCGAGAGTCGGCTGGTCAACATCATTGGTGGATGTTGCGGCACCACCCCGGAACATATTCGACAAATCGCGGCGGCGGTTGCTGACAAACCACCGCGGCCGCTGACAGGAAAAGAACGGAGTGTTGCCTGATGCTGGACGAGCGGTACCAGGGTGATGAAACGGTATTCCGCCTGCGGCTGTCCGGACTGGAACCGCTGCTGGTGGGACCGGAGACGGGCTTCTTCAATGTCGGTGAGCGCACCAATGTCACAGGCTCGGCCCGTTTCCGCAAACTGATCGAGGCCGAAGACTACGAGACGGCCCTGGAAGTGGCACGGCAACAGGTGGAGGGCGGCGCCCAGATCATAGACATCAATATGGATGACGGGCTGCTTGACGGCGTTGAATGCATGCGCCGCTTCCTCGATCTGATCGCGACCGAACCGGATATCGCACGGGTACCGATCATGATCGATTCCTCAAAGTGGGAGGTAATCGAGGCGGGCCTGCAATGCGTACAGGGCCGGGCGGTGGTCAACTCCATCAGCCTCAAGGAGGGGGAAGCGGAATTTCTTCATCAGGCGCGGCTGGTTCGCCGCTATGGTGCGGCCGTGGTGGTGATGGCCTTTGATGAGGATGGTCAGGCGGAAACGGTTGATCATAAGGTGGCCATTGCCAGGCGGGCGGTGAAGCTGCTCACCGAAGAGGCCGGTTTTGCGCCCAATGACATCATCATCGACCCCAATATCTTTGCCGTGGCCACCGGCATCGAAGAGCACAACGACTACGGGGTGGCCTTCATCGAGGCGGTCAGGCGGATCAAGCAGGAACTGCCCGGTGTATTCACGTCCGGCGGCCTGTCCAATGTCTCCTTTTCCTTTCGTGGCAACAATCCCGTTCGCGAAGCCATGCACTCGGTCTTTCTCTACCACGCCATCCAGGCGGGCCTGGATATGGCCATCGTCAATGCCGGGCAGCTGACGGTGTATGAGGACATCCCGGCCGAACTGCGAGAACGGGTGGAGGATGTCATTCTCAACCGCCGCCCGGATGCCACCGAGCGTCTGCTTGAGATTGCCGACGACTACCGTGGTCAGGGCAAGCGGGAAAAGGTCAACCATGCCTGGCGCGAGGCGGACGTGGACAAACGCCTGGAACACGCCCTTGTCCACGGCATTGTCGAGCACATTGAGGCAGATGTGGAAGAAGCCCGTCAGGCGGCCAGCCATCCCCTGGATGTGATCGAAGGCCCGCTCATGGATGGCATGAACGTGGTGGGCGACCTGTTTGGCTCGGGCCGGATGTTTCTGCCCCAGGTGGTCAAATCCGCCCGGGTGATGAAAAAGGCGGTGGCCTGGCTGATTCCCTATATTGAAGCTGAGAAAGACGATCGTGAAGGGGCCAAGGGCAAGGTGCTGATGGCAACCGTCAAGGGCGATGTCCACGACATTGGCAAGAACATCGTCGGCGTCATTCTGCAGTGCAACAATTACCAAGTGATAGACCTTGGGGTCATGGTACCGGCCGAAAAGATCCTGGACGAGGCCCGAAAGCACGAGGTGGATATCATCGGCCTGTCCGGCCTGATTACACCGTCCCTGGATGAAATGAGCCGGGTCGCTGCGGAAATGGAACGGCAGGACTTCCGTCTGCCCCTGCTCATCGGTGGTGCCACCACCTCGCCCACCCATACCGCATTGCGGGTGGCGCCTGAGTACGGGGCGCCGGTGGTTCACGTCAAGGATGCCTCGCGGGCCGTGGGGGTGGTCTCCCGGTTGTTGAACCGTGAGCAACGGGGTGGCTTCGTGGACGAAGTGGCCGCCGAACAGGCCCGTCTCCGGGAGAAACGTGCCCGCAAGGACAGTCGCCGTCGCCTGCTGCCGCTGGAGAAGGCGCGCCAACGGCGCTTTGAGCCGGATCGCGGCTGGTCGCCACAGCGACCCGCTCAGCCCGGCCTCCATGACATTCGTCCCGATGTCGCCACCTTGCGCGAATACATCGACTGGACGCCCTTTTTCCATGCCTGGCAGCTCAAGGCCAGTTACCCCCGCATACTCGATGACCCGGAGAAGGGGGGAACGGCCCGGCAACTGCTGGACGAGGCCCGAGCCATGCTCGATCGGATCGAGGAGGAGCAGTGGCTCAGCCCGCGCGGTGTCGTGGGCCTGTTTCCGGCCGAACGCGCCGGCGACGATGTGCGGGTCCTGACAGAGGAAGGGAGCGATCAGGAACAGTGCCGATTCCATTTTCTCCGCCAGCAATCCGAGCGCCCATCGGGCAAACCCTATCTCTGTCTGGCCGATTTCATCGCCCCGCCCGGCCGAGGTGATTGGTTCGGCGGCTTTGCAGTGACCGCCGGGCCGGAGGTGAGCGAGCGCAGCCAGGCCTATAAGGCCGCCGGGGACGACTACAACGCCATCATGATCGAGGCCCTTGGGGATCGGCTGGCCGAGGCCTTCGCCGAGTATCTACACCGGGAGGTGCGGACTCGACTGTGGGGATACGCATCGGGGGAGACACTGGACAATGAGTCGCTGATTCGTGAGCGCTACCAGGGCATACGTCCGGCGCCCGGCTACCCGGCCTGCCCCGAACACAGCGAGAAAGGCACGCTGTGGACGTTGCTGGATGCCGAGCGACGCACCGGTATGCGCCTGACGGAGAACTATGCCATGGATCCAGGGGCCTCCGTCTCGGGCTTCTACTTCGCGCATCCCGAATCCCGTTATTTCGGCCTCGGCAATATCGACCGAGATCAGGTCCAGGACTATGCCGAACGCAAGGGCTCGACACTGGAGGAAGCCGAGCGCTGGCTAGCCCCCAACCTTGCCTACGATCCCGCCAAACGCTCCCTCCGGGCCACAGGCTCCTGAGCTATCATCATTGGGCCGTACCGTTTCCTGCTAGCGGGCTGCCAGCTTCAGGCCTAGGGGTCTAGACACAGAGAACACAGAGAATCCGCAGAGGGCTACAGATG
>NZ_SLKM01000290.1:0-3719 GCF_007134575.1 Natronospira sp. | reverse complement strand
GGGCCACGGCCAGGATCACCCCGCCACGGGCCGAGCCGTCCAGCTTGGTCACCGCCAGGCCGGTCAGCGTCACCGCCTGATTGAATTCCCGCGCCTGGGCAATGGCATTCTGCCCGGTACTGCCGTCCAGGACCAGCAACACCTCATGGGGGGCATCCGGCATCACCCGGGTAATTACCCGCTTGACCTTGCGCAGTTCATCCATCAGCCCGGATTGGGTGTGCAGGCGCCCGGCGGTATCAATCAGCAGAACATCCACACCGCGGGAGCTGGCAGACTGCACCGCATCATGGGCCACGGCGGCCGAATCCGCCCCGGTGGCGTGAGCGATTACCGGCACATCATTGCGCTCACCCCAGGTTTGCAGCTGTTCCACCGCCGCCGCGCGGAAGGTATCGCCCGCCGCCAGCATGACCGAGCGCCCTTCGTCACGGTAACGGCGCGCCAGTTTCCCGATGGTCGTGGTCTTGCCGCTGCCGTTGACCCCAACCACCAGAATCACGAAGGGACCGTCACCCTCATGAACCGGCTCCAGTGGCGCATCCACGGGATCCAGAATCGCCCGAATCTCCGCCTCCAATCCGGCCAGCAATTGCTCCCGGTCGGACAACGCCTTGCGATCCAGCCGCTCGTGCAGGCCATCCATGATCTGCTGGGTCGCCGAGACCCCGACATCGGCCATCAGCAGCCGCGTCTCGATCTCTTCCAGCGTCTCCTCATCCGGCGGCCCGGACCCTGGCAACAGCTCGCTGAGGTCGCGGGTAAGCACTGAATCGCCTTTGTTCAGGCGTTCGCGCAGTATCTGAAAAAAACCTTTCTTCTCGCTCATTGAGGATGGCCGCTTCTGGGTCCGGACAAAGCCGCTATCGTATCAAAAAGCAGCCACGGGTAAGGGCCACGAAAAATCTTTGCCCACCCGTAGGAGCGGATTCATCCACGATAAAGCCTCCTGCCAGGCCCTTTGACCAATCGCGGATGAATCCGCTCCTACGGATCATAACTACCAAAAAAAAGGCGACCCGAAGGCCGCCTTTCCCGTCAGCTTGAAACAGCCAACTCACTCAACCACATCAATCCCCGCACAGGCATCCGGTGCCTGGGGATGGCTGCCGTCCACATCAATGGCGGGCAGACCCATGTCCGCGGCAATGATGTAGGAGAAGGTGTGGTACTGAATGGCAAAGAAAGCACAGATGCTTTCAATGTCATCCGCACCCGGCTGCAGCAGCGAGCCGTGGTTGCCGGCGATGTAGCGAACAATGCCGCTGCCGCCACCTTCCACATTATCGGCGTTGCTGCTGACCTGGGTCAGATCCACGGTGTCGGCCAGATACTGGGTGGCGCTGTTGGGCACCACGGAATCACCGTCCACCTCGATCATGAAGACATTGCTGTCCTGGGCGCCGGCGCCGTAATTGGCCGGGTCACCCGCATCGATCACCGACTGGGCCTGGCGGAAGAAGTTCTCGAACAGCGGCTGCCCGGGCTGCAAGTTGGGGTTCTGCTCCCGCAGGCCGGCACGGATCCGTGGGCCAAAGGTGGGCGAATCCTGCAACAGGTCGGTAATCATGCCACCGGGCATGGCCAGCACCGAAGCACCAACACTATCGTCCAGGCTGGTGAAGCTGGTACCGGCGATGCCACCCAGGGAGTGACCGACGAAGAACTTGCGGTCGGCATCCAGCGGCAGGAATTGCGGCCCGTCGCCCTCGTCAGCCAGATTGGCGATGGTGCCCACGGTCTGGGACAGATGCAGCAGATCGGCCACCGACTGGCGCAGATTGTCGCGACTGCTCAGCGTGCTGGCAATGTTGATGTAGTGGTCGCCGGAGTCGTCGAAGGCACCGCCGGCTTCCAGTACATCAGCGGGGTCGGAGGGCTCGCCATCGACCATGTAGAAGTGCCGTTCCCGAACGCCCATTTCATACAGCGGGCTTTCCGGGCCAACGAAGAGCGGGCTGCTCGGGTCGACAATGCCGTGCAGGGGGTGATCAATGGCCACCATGGCATAGCCCTGGCAGCCGAAGGCATCGGCCAGACCCAGGGTCTGACTGCGGTTGCCGGTAATACCATGCTGGAACATCACCACCGGCCAGCCGTCGGCCGGCACATCATCCGCCGGACATTCGGGCGACATCCGCGCCGCCTCACTGGGCACGGTCACGAACAAGGGCACCCGCAGATCGTCCCGCACCTCCGGCATGGGGTTGAAACGGGTCAGGGCAGCACCGTCCTCGGCGGTCCAATAGCCACTCAGGGGGTTATCCGCGTCGTGGTAGTAGGGCACGGTGGTGAAACCCACCCAGATCTCGGCCAGACCCGCCAGATCCGGATTGGCATCGTCGCTGTCCAGTCCGGTGGGCAGGGCCCCCGCTTCCTGCGGGCTGGCACTATCCGCCACCAGTTCCAGGCTGGAAGTGGCCGACTGAGTCTGGAAGGTCCAGATCACGGCAATCTCCTCGCCCTCATAGCCGAGGCCGAAGGGAATCGGCGCGGTGGCGGCCTGCAGGGCCGGCTGCAGCGCCTGACGGACCTGCTCCAGGGTGGGATCGTCCAATTCCTGATCGGCCAGGGCAGCGTCCCGCACCGTCTCGAACTGTCTGGAAGGCGCCAGCGACTGACCGGTGGTGCTCTCAAGGCCGCTGGTCAGCAGGGCCATGTAGCGGGAAGGCACCGGGTTGCCGTCGCCGTCCACCTGATCACTGCCCAGCGGACGCAGGGGGCGGAAGAACATCCGCATCCGCGCATCATGCTGCACATCAGAGACCACAACCTCGTAATCCTCGCCGGGGACCAGGACCTGCGGGTCCTCCGGATTGGTGACATCGACCATCACCACATTGCCCGGATCGGTCGGAGCCCAGTACTGGATGGAGTTACCGTCAATGGCATCGGTGGTCTTCACATAGGCCGAGGCGGTATTGGAAAAGCCATCCAGCATGTTCATGGCGGCCAGGGGATTGCCGAGATCCGTCTCGTCCGAGACCACAATATTCAGAGTCCCGTCCTCGCTCCCCGCCAGATAGAGATCGTTGCCGAAGGGCAGGACCTGGGCGGTGGCCACGAACTCGGCCTTGAAGCCATCGGACGGATTCTGTTCGGGATCGGTACTCTCGGAATCGGAAACGAAGCAGGCACCCAGGCCAAGGGCCGGGACCAGTGCTGCGACAGGCAAGACACGTTTCAACATTTTTTATTCCTCCAGGGCGAAAACGCCAGGCTGGGCATGGGCCCGTATGGAGCGCCGTAACCCAGTCGCATACCATGACCGGAATTCGGTATGACGGGGCTCCTTCTGATCCCATCGGCTGTTGTTGTCATGAGACGACAGCGGATGGGCCCGTCAGAGAACGGCAAACCGGCCTGTTATTTGACAACACACCGGTAACTATAGGTAGGTGTGCGCTTTCAAACAAGCGTACGACCCCAGTTGGGAGCAGGAAAATGAAACGGCGCAGACAATCCGCCCGTGGAGGCGGCCCCCGCAACCGGCTTCGGCTCATTGGCGGGCGCTGGCGCGGCCGGCGATTGAGTTTCCCGGAAAGCGGCGGTGTGCGTCCCAGTCCGGATCGGGTGCGCGAAACCCTGTTCAATTGGCTGGGCCCCGAGTTAGTCGGGGCTCGAGTCGTGGACCTGTTCGCCGGCACCGGCGCGCTGGGCCTGGAGGCCCTGTCGCGGGGCGCGGCCTCGGTGCTGTTCGTGGAGCGGGATCGTCACCT
>NZ_SLKM01000257.1:0-37390 GCF_007134575.1 Natronospira sp. | reverse complement strand
TGTTCTGGTATGCCCTCGCCGGTGATCAGGGCTGGTGGTTCGCGCTGCCGGGTATTGTCGTCGTTCTGCTGCTCTCCCATTGGCTGATACAGCCCCGGCTCGGGAATTTCTCACCCTTGGGCCTGCTTCGTTTCTCCCTTTATTTCCTCTCGCGCTCAGTGGTGGGCGGCCTGGACGTGGCCTGGCGCGCCCTGCACCCGGCCATGCCTTTGCAACTGCATTATCAGGAGTACAGCTTCCATGGCCCGGACGGGACGGCGCGAACCCTGCTGATTGCCACCCTCAGTCTCATGCCGGGCACCCTGTCGGTGAACTACCGTGACGACAGGCTACTGATTCACAGCATCGCCGGCAATGCGGAACAGGCAGCCGAAGAACTGGAACGCTACTGTCGTGGCGTTTTTCCTGACCGGTCAGGTGCCCCCTCATGACGCTAGTGCTCCACTCACTGGCGCTGTTCCTGGTGCTCAACCTGGCACTGGGTCTGGTGCGTGCCTGGTCCGGCCCCGGCCCCGCCGACCGCATGCTGGCAATCCTGCTGTTCGGCACCACCACGGTGGCTGTGCTTCTGCTACTCGCTTATGCGACAAACCAGCCGGCTCTCAAGATTGTCGCCCTGCTGTTCGTCATGCTTGCCGCCATCGGCAGCATTGCCTTCGTGCAACTGCCCACCCGTCTGCGTTCCCGCAAGGAGCAGCGGCATGACTGACATACTCAGCATCACCATTTTGCTGATGGGGGCCTTTTTCTTTCTCGCCGGCACCGCCGGGCTGTTGCGCTTTCCCGATACCCCGGGCCGCCTGCATGCCCTGACCAAGGCCGACAATCTCGGCCTGGGACTGATCTGCCTGGGCCTGGCCATCCACGATGGCAGCCTTCAGGGGATCCTGTTGCTTGTCTTCATCTGGCTGCTGGCCATGTTCTCGGCAACCCTTTCAGCCTTTCTGATCGCCCGCTGGCACGAGACACGCCGCTCGGAGGCCGAGCATGATTGAGCCCGGTTTTCTCCTCGACCTGCTGCTCTGTCTCGGCCTGCTCGGCATCGCCGGCAGTGCTGTGCTATCCCGTGGCCAGTTTCGAGCCACCGTGCTGTTCATGGTCTTCGGTCTGCTCATGGCCCTGACCTGGGCCCGGCTTCAGGCACCAGACCTGGCCCTGGCGGAAGCAGCGATCGGCGCCGGGCTCACCGGAGCCCTGCTATTGAACGCCTGCAAGGCCACCTATACCCGCCGTCAGGCCGGTGAGGCTGCCAGTCAGGATGACGCGCCCGGCACGGTGTTTCGTCTGGTCGCCGCCGGATTGTCCATCCTGCTTGCAGCGGGATTGGCCTGGCTCATGTACAGCCTGACGGTGGCTGACGGTCCGGCAGCGGCCATGGCGAGAAGCGAGGGCGAATCGCATTTTCTCGGTAACCCGGTCACCGTCGTGCTACTGGATTTCCGGGCCTACGACACCCTCCTGGAGATGGCGGTTCTGTTGTTGGCCCTGATCGGGGTGCATATTCTCATCCGCCACTATCGCCTGCCGGACCTGCATCCACCGGCACCGGTCAGCCCGCCAATGCTTACCCCCCTGCTGACCGTGGCCACGCCCCTGATGCTGATGGCCGGTCTGTACCTGTTCTGGGCCGGCAGCCAGTCGCCTGGGGGCGCCTTTCAATCCGGCGCCCTGCTGGCTGCACTGGGGGTGCTATACCGTCTGACCGGACGACTGGTCCCGACCGGTACCGCTTCACCGGGCCTGCGTCTGATACTGGTAATCGGCCTTGCCCTGTTCAGCCTGTTTGCCTGCGCAGCACTGATATGGTCCTCCGCACCCCTGCAGTACCCCGAGACCGCAGCCTATTCCCTGGTGTTGCTGATTGAATTCGCCCTCACCCTGTCCATCGCTGCCACCCTGCTCATGCTCTTTTCCGGCAGCCTGGGCCTGGCCAGGGGGCAAACATCATGACCGTCATGCTTTATGCCACCACGGCCGCCACCCTATTCGCCCTTGGCCTCTATGCGGTACTGGTCCGCACTGGTCTGATCCATCGACTACTGGCCGCGAACGTCATGGCCACGGCCGTTTTCCTCTTCCTCATTCTGGTGTCGGCGGAGAACCCCGAAGGCGTCGATGCCATTCCCCAGGCCATGGTGCTGACCGGCATCGTGATCGCTGTCAGTCTGACCGCCTTTGCCCTGGCACTGCTGCGCTACCTGCAAGCCGCCGACGACGAGGAAGATCAGACCGGCAGTCAGGACGGGAGGCAGAATGGGCCTGACTGAACTTAGCATTCTGCTGCCGGTACTCATGGTATTCGGGCCCTTGCTGCTGGCCCTGCTGGTCTTCCTTGCTCAGTGGCAGCGGAGTGCGGACTGGCTTGGAATGGGACTGGGGCTGATTTTGTTGGCCCTGGTCACGCCCTTCAGTGGCGCGGTACTCCTTGAGGGGCCGCTGGAAATGCAGCTTGGCGGCCATGACCGGGGACTGGCCATTCCCTTCTATGTGGACGGCCTCACCCTGGCCATGCTGTGGCTGAATACCCTGCTGTTCCTGTTCATTCAGGTCTATGCCGGGGCCTGGCTGCAATTGAAACAGCCGGCCCCGGCCGCCGAGTTCCGGCCCTTGTTCCTGCTCCTCTGGTCGGGCCTGAATGCACTGTTTCTGTCCGGCGACCTGTTCAATCTGTATGTGACCCTGGAGATCACCACCCTGGCCGCGGTCCCGCTGGTGATCCTCAGTCACGGCCACGCGGCCATGGCGGCGGCCATGCGCTACCTGCTCTTTGCCCTGGTCGGCTCGATTATCTTTCTGCTCGGCGTTGCCCTGGTCTACGCTCAGGCGGGTCTGCTCTCTCTGCCTCTGCTCCAGGAGCAGGCAGAACCCCACCCCGCACTGACGGTTGCCCTCCTGGCCATGACCGCCGGCGTGGCCATGAAAGCCGCCCTGTTTCCGGTCCACGCCTGGCTGCCCGAAGCCCATGCCAGTGCCCCCAGCCCGGCCAGTGCCCTGCTCTCTGCTTTGGTCGCCAAGGCGGCCGCCTACCTGATCCTGCGGCTGTGGATGGGCCCACTGGAAGCCCAATGGACACCGGCCATGGCACAGCTCATGGGCGCGCTCGGCGCGGCCGGCATCATCTATGCCTCCATCCAGGCCCTGCGCCAGACCCGACTGAAGCGGGTGATCGCCTATTCCACCGTGGCTCAGCTCGGCTACCTGCTCCTGCTCATTCCCATGGCCTCGGTCCTGGCCTGGAACGGTGTGATCTACCACGCCCTCACCCACGGTCTGGCCAAGGCAGCGCTTTTTCTCGCCGCCGGCAATCTCATCATGGTCTTGCGGGATGACAGCCTGAGGAATCTGGCCGGCTGTGACCAAGTGTTGTCCAAGAACATTCTCGTCATCGGTCTGGCCGGCGTGGCCATTGCCGGCCTGCCGCCCACCGGAGGCTTCATTGCCAAATGGTGGCTGATCTCGGCCGCGCTTGAGTCAGGCCAGTGGTGGTGGGCGGTCGTGATTGGCCTCGGCGGGCTGCTGGCGGCGGCCTACATCTTCCGGATACTGAGTTACGCCTTTTTCAGTCCCGACCCTCACCAGGAGACACCCATCCACCAAGCCCAAGGCCAATTGACGCGGGCTCTGGTCTGGCCACCGGTCATCCTGGCCTTTCTTGCCATCGCCCTGGGGATGGCCGGCGGCCTGCTGGCGCCGTTTCTTGAAATCGCTGCGCCGGTCACGGGGGCCCAAGCATGATCAGTCTAGACATGGCGGGACTCTATGCGGCCATGCCAATGTGGGTGGTGCTCAGTTCTCTATTGGCCGGCCTGGTGATTCTCACCCTGGGCGAGCCCTGGCACCGAACCCGCGTGTTCATCAACATTGCCGCGGCGCTGGTCAAGATTCTCTTGGTGGGGATCATGCTCTGGGGCGTGGCCCAAGGGCAGATATTCTTCTTTGAATGGCAGCTAATGCCGGGGATCAGCTTCGTGCTCCATGCTGATGCCCTCAGCATGATGCTCAGCAGCCTGTCGGCCATTCTCTGGCTGCTGACCACCATCTATGCCATTGCCTATCTGGAAGACTCGCCAAACCGGGCCCGATTTTTCGGCTTTTTCAGTCTTTGTGTGGCGGCGACCATGGGGGTGGCGGTTGCCGGTAATCTGTTTACCTTCTTCATCTTCTACGAAATGCTGACCCTGGCCACCTGGCCATTGGTGGTCCATCGCGGTACCCGCGAAGCCCTGCGTTCCGGCGGCCTCTACCTGGGCTTCACCCTGGGTGGCGGCGCCCTGTTCCTGATTGGCGTGGTGATGGTGCAATGGCTGGCCGGAACCACCGACTTCCAGGCCGGCGGTTTCCTAACCGCCCTGGAACTGTCTCCGGGTCTTCTGACCGGGCTTTTCCTGTTGCTGTTCGCCGGTACCGCGGTCAAGGCCGCGGTTGTGCCCTTCCATCCCTGGCTTCCCCGAGCCATGGTGGCGCCGGCACCGGTCAGTGCCCTGTTGCATGCCGTGGCCGTGGTCAAGGCCGGGGCCTTCGGTATCGTCCGAATCGTTTATGACGTCTTCGGTCTGGAGCTGACCGCCATTCTCGGGATGAACCATTTCCTCGCCATCATGGCGTCGATCACCATCATCTACGGCTCCGTGCTGGCTTTGCGACAGCAGGACATCAAGCGCCGGCTTGCCTATTCAACGGTCAGTCAGGTGTCCTATATCACCCTGGGCGTGGGCATTGGCGGCCCCCTGGCCACCATTGGCGGCTTGGTGCATCTGGTTCATCAGGGGCTGATGAAGATCACCCTCTTCTTCTGTGCCGGCAATCTTGCCGAAACCCATGGCATCAAGACCGTTGATCAAATGGCGGGAGCCGGCCGACGCATGCCCTGGACCATGATGGCCTTTACCGTGGCCGCCCTGGGAATGATCGGTATTCCGCCGGTGGCCGGCTTCGTCAGCAAGTGGTACCTGGGACTGGGCAGCATCGACAGCGGCCAGTACTGGGTCATCGCCGTGCTGGTGGCCAGCACCCTGCTCAATGCCGCTTACTTTCTGCCCGTCTTGAAACGCGCCTGGTTTGACGCGCCCCCTACGAAGGTTTCGCACCAGGGTGTAGAGGATGCCTCTCCCGGTCTGCTCTGGCCGGCCCTGATCACGGCGGCCCTTTCACTGGGGGCGGGCCTGTTGGCCTCCATGCCCTTCAGTCCCCTGCAGTGGGCCCGCTTTATCATTGAGAGGTTCTACGGATGATGAGCAGCTGGCTGCCACCATTGCTGGCCTTTTGCCTGCCCGTGCTGCCATTACTGGTGGCGGCCGGCCTGTTTCTGGCAAGCACCCGCAGCCTGGCCCTGCGCACCGCTCCCTGGCTTCCCCTGCTCGCTTTGCCCCTGGTCCTGCTGCACGATCAGCTTGTCGAGTTGCCCTGGCTGCTACTGGGCGCTCGGGTGGGGGTGGACAACACGGCGCTGCCATTGCTGTTGCTAGCCATTGCGGCCTGGACTGTGGCCGGGCTGCATGCCAGCGATACCATCGAGCGAGAGCAGCAACCGCGCTTCTATCTGTTCTGGCTGCTGACCTGGACCGGCAATCTCTGCGTGTTCATAACCCTGGACGCCGCCAGCTTCTACGCCGCCTACGCCATGATGAGCGTATCCGCCTATGGTCTGGTCATATTCTTCGGCCGAATGGCCGACTATCGTGCGGGTCGCGTCTATCTGGTCATGGCGCTGCTGGGCGAGGCCATGATCCTGAGCGGCCTGATCCTCCTGGCAGGGCAGCTCGGCAATGCGCCCCTGGATGCCCTGGCGGCGGAATACGCCGGTCTGAACCACGGGACGTTGATCAGTTGGCTGTTCCTGGCTGGGTTTGCCGTGAAGATGGGGCTGATTCCCTTGCATATGTGGCTGCCCCTCGCCCATCCCCAGGCTCCGGTGCCCGCCAGCGCAGTCCTCAGTGGCGTCATCCTGAAAGCGGGCTTGATCGGCTGGCTACGCTTTCTGCCACTGGGCAGCGAGGGCATCGACCTGGAAACTGCCGGTTTGATGTTGCTGGCCGCAGGCCTGTTCACGGGCCTGGTGGCCGCACTGATCGGGATGAGCCAGCATAAAGCCAAGGTCATCCTTGCCTACTCCAGCATCAGCCAGATGGGGCTGGTGGCCAGCCTGGTGGGGATGGCCCTTTACTCGCCGGAAAATGCACCACTGTTGATCAGCATTGCAGTCCTGTTTGCACTTCATCATGGCCTGTCCAAGACTCTGCTGTTTCTGGGAGTGGACCATGCCGGCCATCGCTGGATCGGAAAACTCTTATGGCTGCCCAGCCTCAGCCTGGCCGGTGCGCCCCTGCTAAGCGGTGCCCTGGCCAAGATTCTGATGAAGAGCGAGATCCCGGAATCACTGACCTGGCTGGAACCCATCCTGCTGATCAGTAGCCTGCTGACCACACTGTTGCTGATGCGCTTTCTGCACCAACTGGCAGGACAACACCAGACAGCGGACAATCAATGGTCACGACCGGTGGTGGCGTGGATGATTCTGCTGCTGCTATCGCTGGGGCTGCCCTGGATCATTGCCATCACGGACAACGCCATGGAAAGCGGGATTGCCGTGAAACCGGGCTATCTGCTGGAAACAGGCTTGCCGGTGTTACTCGGGCTGTTCCTGGCCGCTCTCACCTGGCGCTACTGGCCCGCCAATCGGCACCCCCGAATACCGGCCGGTGATCTGATAGAACTCTTCCGTCTGCCCACCCTGCGCCAGCCCAGTTGGTCACTCCCCGGCAGACCCGCCATGCCGACCTTGCTACCCGTCACACTGAGGCAACTTGATGCCCGGCTGGCGGCCATGGGCCCAGCCTTGCTCGTCTGGCTTGTCTTCCTCGCCCTGCTCGGCCTGTTGGCAATCTGAGCTGGGGCGCACAGGCGCATCGGCGCCTCTGCGCCCCAACCCAATCCCTTCAGTCTTCCAGGCGCTCCGCCATTTCCGAGAAAATCTCGGCGTGGCTCAGGGGAATCCAGCAATGTCCCTGGAGACGCCCCCAGGTGAATCGGGCCTCGGGATCGGGATTGCTCAACTCATCCATCAGGTCGGCAAGACGATACATCCCGGGGTTGAGATAGTAGTCGTCCATGTCGCCCATCCAGATATTGAGCTTGCCGGCCAGCTCTTCACCGATCTCATCCCAATTGGCCTCCAGGTAGCGGACCAGGTCGTAATCCTTCCAGTACTCCACCACCGCCGGATCGATCTCGCCGCTGTGCTCATCCCAGGCCGGCACCGGCAGACCGTCATCACCACGAGGGCCGTAAAGGGCATGCCAGGCACCCCACTGCTCACCGCCGGTCACAAAGCTATCGCCGCGTCCCATGACCCGCTCCATGGCAATCTCTGCCTTGATGGAGAATTCCGGATCCCCCTCAATGGAGCGCTTGCTGGGTATCAGATAGTTGTGGCGGTTGTAGTAGGCGTTTTCATCTTCATAGAGGTTGATGAGCTGAAACCGGCGAAAATCCGGGCTGTCGGCGCAGAAAGACCAGGCACCATTGAAGTAATCCGGGTAGAAGACTTGCATCGCCAATGAAGCCCAGCCCCCGGTGGAGCCGCCATCCAGGAAACGGGCCTCCGGCTCGCCGATGGCACGGAAGCGCTCCTCGATGTAGGGAATCAGCTCTTCGGTGACGGCATCCCCCCAGGGACCGCTGTTGCGGGAATTGATCTGATAGGGATCACCGAAGGGGCCGGTGCCATCCAGCAACACCATGATGAACTTGGGATTGGCCGGGTCATACCAGTCATCGCGGAAATCACTGCCCGCCTCCATCAACTCCAGGGCACGGGTATAGCGTGAGCCATAACCGCCGATGTTGTAGCGCACCGGATACTCATCGCCACTCTCTTCCCAATCAGTGGGCAGGATGACGGCGGCGCGCAACTCAATCTCCTCGCCCCAGAACTCGCTCAGCAGCTCACTCTTGATCCGCACGAACTGCAAATTGGACCGGTCCGCGGGCAGTTCATCCGGAAGGTACTCACTGAGCTGCAGTTCGATCTCGCCCCGGTCCGCCGGCCAATCCACCACCAGCGGTTCCGACAGCCAGCTTCCCTCGCTTACCGCCTGGTGGAAAAAGAAATCCGTCTTGTAGATTGCCTGCAACTGGTAGCGCCCCTCCGGCACGTCATCCACCTGCTCGGGCGGAAAACCGATCATATCGCCGGCCAGGCGGAGCGGCTCATCGCCATTCCAGTCTTCCACATCCACGGCAAAGAAGGGATCAGAGTCGGAAAATGGGGGGAACCCCATGTGGACGTGGGGCACTTCGGCATCTTCCGGCGCAAAAACCACAAAAAGCCGCCCCTCCGATTCCCAGACATCCGCCCTGTCTTCCGGGGGATGCACCGCCGCCCAGGGCGCCTCCACCTCTCGCTCACAGGCCGCCAGTAGAACCACCAAAACCATCAGGACCGCCATCTGCCACGCTTTCATGCCAATCTCCCTCACGAAAAATGATCTCGTCATGTTATCCTTTCGTCCCGGCACCGCACAGCCCCTATCGGACCGCGGGCCGCGCTCGCGGCTGTCATCGAACCCTCGCTTTCAGCGAAGGGCCTGGGCCCGGCAGCGCCGGTCTTGAAAACCGCCAGTCCGCAGGGTCTTGCTAGAACATGTAGACGCCACGGTAGTTTTCGGAGAGGTGGCAGAGTGGTTGAATGCACCGGTCTTGAAAACCGGCAGTCCGCAAGGACTCGTGGGTTCGAATCCCACCCTCTCCGCCATACAATGATCGAGGCCGTCCCGAGTGGGCGGCCTTTTTCATTTCTCGAAATCGAATTCGAACCCACGAGTCAATAACAACTCGGGTTCGACAAATGCGTAGGAACGCATTTGGGCTGCGCAGCGCAGCGGAGCAGCGCCGGAGCGAAGCGGAGGCCGAGGCCCAGGGATGGGCCGAGCAATCCCACCCTCTCCGCCATACAATGATCGAGGCCGTCCCGAGTGGGCGGCCTTTTTCATTTCTCGAAATCGAATTCGAACCCGGATGATTAATCTTCCAGTGGTGATTTCACCCAATCGGCCAGATCATCCGGACTCATGGGGCGCGCGAACAGGAAGCCTTGCATGAAACAACAGCCCAGGTTTTCCAGAAAGCGGCGCTGCTCCCCGGTTTCCACACCCTCGGCAATCACCGTCATGCCCAATTTGGCTGCCATGGCAATGGCGGTTTCCGCGATGGCCGCATCCTCCTCATCGTCCGGCAGGTCCATGACGAAGGAACGGTCCAGCTTGATCAGCGTGATCGGCAACTGCTTCAGATAAGACAGACTGGAATAGCCGGTCCCGAAATCATCCAGCGCCAGCTTGATTCCCAGCTCACGCAATCGATGCAGCCCCTCCAACACCTGGGAATCCATATCCATGAGACTGCTTTCAGTGATCTCCAGGGTCAACAATGCTGGATCCACACCCGTTGCCTGGATGATCTTCTTCAGGTGGTCCACGAAACTCAGGCGGCGAAACTGTATGGGGGAGACATTCACGCAAATCCCGGCACGGGACAACACTGGATCCCCAGAGTCAGACCACGCCTTCTGCTGCCTGCAGGCCATCCAGAGAACTCGATCCCCCAGTGGCAAGATCAAACCCGAACGTTCTGCTGCGGGGATGAACTCGCCCGGGGGTACCATTCCAAGCTCCGGATGATGCCAGCGCAGCAGAGCCTCAAAACCCACGATACTCTTATCCCGACTGTTTACCTGCGGTTGGAAATGGAGCATGAACTCGTCCTGTTCCAACCCCCGTCGGATGGCATTTTCCATATCAAGCCGCGCGCGGGCTTCGTCATTCATCTCGGGTGCGAAATGCTTATAGTTATCCCTCCCCGCGGACTTCGCCCGATACATGGCTGTATCCGCGTGCTGGAGCAGGGTATCCACATCATCACCATCATCCGGATAGATCGTAATCCCGATGCTCGCGCCGAGCTTGAATCGTCGATCCTCCAGCTCGAACGGTTCAGCCATTTCCTTCAACAGCTTCTCTGCAACAGGCGCTGCACTACTGCTTTCCTCCAGACGAGGAAGAAGAATAACAAACTCATCCCCACCCAAGCGGGCCAGCGTGTCTTCATCCCTGACTGCCTCACCCAACCGCCTGCCAACCTCCTTTAACAACTCACCACCCACACCATGACCCAGGGAATCATTGATGGTCTTGAACTCATCCAGGTCAAGAAACATCACTGCCATCTTGTAACCATGACGCTTCGCAGATTGCAGGGCACGCTCTGCGCAGGTAAACCAGAGACGGCGATTCGGCAAGCCCGTGAGTTCATCATAGTGAGCAAGATATTCAATACGTTCCGCTGCCTTTCTGGCATCAGTGACATCCTGGGCAATGGCCCGAACGCGCCAGGGTCGGACCTCCGCCCAGTCACTTTCGAGAGCCATATGCAGAACCCGCTCCGATTGCCTTCCCAGGCGACAATCCATGCTCAATGGCTTTGCCTCCAGCTCGGCTCGGCCCAGGAGACTGGCTAGTCTGGGTTGATCATCAGGATGGATCGCCCGTATCAGGGCATCGGGGCTATCCAGTGACTCCAGGGGTAGTCCCAATAGTTCGGCCAGACCCCGGGATGCATTGAAGCTGCCTTCTTCGCCCGGAATCCATTCCCAGCTACCCAGGGCGGCAACCTGCTGGGCCCTATCCAGGGCTTGTTGCTGTTCGAGCAATTCCTCACTAGCTTCTGCGAGTTCCCTCGTCCTGCGTTGAACCAACTCTGACACGCGTCTACTCTGACCGGTCACCAGAAGCAGAAAGGCCGCCAGGCTTCCCGTCAGAACGAACCCAATCAGCGTCGGAATCCAGGCCGGCCAGGTATGAACCACAGCGGTGCCAGCACCCGGCTGGACCCGCAACTGCCATTCCCGCCCGGCAAAGCCCAACTCACGCAAACCCACGTGCCTGGCTGCAAGCCAGTCAGGCCGTTCACAATCCTGAGTGCCCGCCAGTCTCTGACTCCCCGCCCGGCCCCCCAGGTCCACCAGGCAGACCTGCAGTTCCATTGTGGGTGCAGCAGCAATGGCGTCTTCCATCAAGTCCCCAAGGCGGAATGCGGCCGTGACCAGACCCAGAATCACGGCTTCCTCTCCGCTCCCGGACCGATCCTTCACCGCGCTGTAGATCACCATCCCAATCTGGTCGCCCGGCTCCTGAGTCAGAGTGAAAGGCGCACTCGCCTTTGGCTCGCCGGATTCCATGGTCTGCTTTATGGCTACTTGTGGTGAATCGATGGACTGGGGGTCAAGCCCGATAACCGATCGATTTTCCGCCAACGGCTCAACATAAAGGATAGGAAAATACTCGGTGCGAGTGGCCGCCCTGCCCGTCGTTGCTCCATCCAGGCGGTCCAGAATCTGGAATTCACCAAAACCTGCCCTTTGAACTTCTGCTTCGAATTCGGCTCGTTGGGCATCCCTTACCCGAGGATTGAAGCTGAAGTTCTGGCTAGCCGAGTGTCGGTCCAGAAAAGGCCCAACAAAGTCGCGAAACTGGTCGCGGCTCAGATCCGGGTTGAGCTGAACCAGGCGCTCCAGAGCCAACAGAGTTTCCATGTGGGCATCAAGACGACGTTCCAACTGCTGAGACAATGCTTCGGTATCCCGCTCGAAATCGGCGGCGAACCGTTCCACCGATAGCAGATCCAGCTGGCGAAACAGAAGCAGACCTAGGCCGGTAAGCAACAGCAGAGGCAAGACCAGAACCACACGGCGGGGCCGCCAGACGTTACGGGGTCGGGCCAGAAAAACCAGAAGCACCGGCACGATAACAGTCGCCCCAAGTACATCAGCCAGCCACCAGGAAAGCCAGGTGGTCAACTGCGGCCCAAACTCCAGACCACCGAACCACCACAACCAGGGCAAGGACACGGAAGCCTGGACCAGGCAGGACAGCGGGATCACCAGAAGGATGAAAGCGGAAATGTTACGGGGACTGTCCAAGGGATCTGGCCAGTTCACCAGGCGCTGAGCCAGATATCGCCCCAGGGCTGCCTGTACCAGCACCGCCGTTGGCAGAATCAGCAATGGCCAAAGCAACAAGGCGGGATTGGCTCCCGGATGCTCGATAACCATCAATCCCACCAGCTGGGCCCCAAGGCCGACTCCCACTAGGGACCGAAGGCCATAAATCAGAACCCAGCCCAGTGCGATGCCAGCCGGCAGAAAGATACTGGTGGCCACGGTATCGGCTGGCGACAAGCGCAGGGAGACCCAACCCAGGAGGAGGTATAGGGTAAAGCCGGTCAGGTTAATGCCCAGCAGTTGCCAGATGGAGTTCGATTGATCCTGTTCTGCGCTTGCTTGTTGCTGGGCCACTGTGGGACTCCGGCAGTGTTATCGGCCATTCCCGAGCGGGGAACCAAGGAAACTCTGATACCCGTCCCTCGGTGGATCCTCCGGCCAGGATCCACCGCCCGTCCGACCATCATAGCAGATCGCTGCTCAGTCCAGCGCCAGCCGCGCCCGTAGCTCTTGAACTCCAACACGATCAATGTACTGGCAGGTTTCCTGGTAAGCGTCACGAATGACATCGGCCGGGTCTACCTTCACATTGAATCCACGCTCGGAAGCCAGACTGATGTCGACATCCAACTGCCGTTTTGTCTCACGGATTCCACGGTGACTTCCCGCGAACAGGGAACGCAAGAGCAGATCCGGCGCCACTGAAACCTGCCGGGACCAGCCCGGTAGCAAGCGACGCCACCAGGGTTGGCTCAGGCTACCAAAGTCAATCTCGACATGATCCGGTTGGCCGTTCATGGTATCAATGCCGATGCAGCTCCCCACGACCCCACGCAGTAGGTCGCCTGGCAAACGGTTAATGAGGCTGCCACTGACATGCAAGTCCCCGTCAAGGGATACGGGACTGCCCAGGCCGGGAACAATACTGCTGGCCGCCACCGAGTCCCACAGATTGCCCTGACGATGAATGCTCAGTGTCTGTTTGTTCAGATTGGTGGAGACGCAAACGAAAGGACGCCAGAGATCTTCAATGTCGGTGGTTTCCAGTTCTGGCCACCCACTGGCATGACGTCCAGGCAGGTGACGCTGCCAATCCACTTCCGCCAACTCGCGTCCGGAGAGGCCAAAGGCATAACCGGCGCCAACCACGGCGCCCACACCGCTGGCGGCAATCATGTCCAGAGGAATGCCGGCTTCCTCCAGAGCCTGGATCGCCCCGACCTGCCCCAGCCCGCCAGGGCCGGCACCACCCAGTGCCAGGCCAACAGCCCGCCCGGCCAATAAGCGGGCAACACGTGCCAGGTCCTCATCATCACCCAGGCGAAGATGGAAGTGCCCGTCCGGAGAACGTGCCTTGAGCCAGGGACTGGTATCCCGGACCCGGCGCATCCCGTTCTCGTGAGTCAGCAGCAATCGGGTGCGCGGTTGACTACGCAGCTCCGTGGTTCGGCGGCGATCCTCATACAGCGCCCGTTCCAGGCCGTTGGGTTCCCTGTCCGCATTACCGTCCGCAACGATCAGCAGTTCGTCAGCCTGATTGAGGCAACGGCGCGTCCAGGCACTCGCCTCTCCGCCCTTGAGCGGTTCAGTAATCTGAAACAGTATTTCGCGACTGGCCGCCATCTCATCCAGCATCAAGCCGATGCCGGCCTCTGCCATGATGGAATCGGCGCCGGGGCCGTCACCCTGACCTTGCAGTCTGCGCACCCGCTCGACGTCCAGGACCTCGGCGCTGGGGCCGATTGCGGCACTGATAGCCCGCATCAAGGCGGTGGGATTCCGGTCGGGGTTAGCGGCAATGACGGCAATACGACGGCAACCGCCGCGAGCGGCCGGTTGTTTCCGCTGGCTGCGCCGCAAGCGATCGGCGAGCTGGCGCGTAATACCCATGACCAGTGCCGGATACTCCCGGTTCAGCAATTCAAAATTGGTTCGCGACAGCCGTACCAGGGTGGACTCACGAGCCGCCACCACGCCCGCGGAACGGCTCTCGCCGGACAGCAAGCCCATCTCGCCCACCACTTCTCCCTGTCCCAGGCTGGCGATGGGCACTTCTTCACCATATTCATTGGCTGCCACCGCCCAGAGCGAACCATCGACAATGAAGAAGAGGCTGTCGCCCGGATCCCCACGTCTAAACAGGATTTCCCCCGCGTCCAGCCGCACCCATTCCAGCCGCGCCGCCAGTTCATCCCGCTCAACCTGATCCAGATTGCCAAAAAATCGCTCAACGATCTGATCCAGATCGTTGCGCTGAATTCGAGCCCGGGCCTCCGCTTCCAGGGCCGCTTCCAGTTGCGGTGCTTGCGGCAGGCACTCTCGCAATGTCTGGGCCTCGATTGCCAGCAGCCGACTCGGCTTGACGGCCTTGACCGTCGCCGTGCGTGGACCACCAAAAAGCACACCGAGCTCACCCACCGGCTCACCCGGCCGGAGGTCCCCGAGACGCTGCTGCCCCCCATTCTGGGCGACGCAGGCTTCCAATTCGCCGTTCAGGACCAGATACAGTGAATCCGAGGGGGCGCCCTCGCAGAATAAATCTTCCCCGCTCTTCAGTTCTACCGCACGGACAGCATGGCTCAAATCAGCAACAAAAGAGTCATCCAGGTCCCTGAATAATCTGCTTTTTCTAAGAATTTCTTGAGCTTCATCGGCTCGCATATCCGACTCCCCCGGGGGACCGGCCAACCCAGGAATGGACCGATCCTGCGACTCAAAGCATAGGTTTCACAGCCACCAACCGGCAATCGCCCGTCTGAGGCCCCCCATATACCCCCCCATTTGCTTCAACTCCGGGCTGAAAATCCCGAACTCGACGGGACCCTTAACAGGCCCCAAGACTCATTTCCACAGTCTCAGGCAGCATCCACTAGCGGATATCGGTAATCCGGTTACCTTCCCGGTAGCGCAGACGCCATCCCGTCCAGCTCGGGAGCTCCCATCGCTTGGGCGGGGCCCGCCGCGTTCCGCCCTGCCGAACCAGGGTAATCTGCTTCCGGTCCGGGTCGTATTCCAGAGACAATTCCAGATCGCCAAGGGAAAACCGTCGCGGGAAGCGCTGGTCAAAATCTGTCTGCGCCCAGTCCGGCAGCCCGTCGAAGCGCAGGTCTTCCGGTGCCAGCAATTCCAGGTCGTCGACGGACTCCACCCCAAGTGTCGCCAGGCGCTCACACAACCAGTCTTCTGCCGACGGCACTGGCTGCCTTTCCTGCGGCTGCGGCGCCTCCAGCCACCCCCCTGGGTCCTCCCCGGCCCGAATCAGGGCCTGATAGAGCTCCCAGCGTGCCAGGTCTTCCAGAAGTTGCTCGCCCACCGGGGAGAGCATACGACCAGCCAGAATCAAGCGAGCCAAGACCCTGGGCACCTCTCGGGCAGCAGGCTCACGCTCTGTTCGGCTGATCAGGCGATTGGCGTAGTAATGCGCCTCGACCACACGCGGTCGACCGCCATCCACTGTTGCCGGGCCCAGCCTGGATTCGCACAGACCGGCGCTCAACAGCCAATCAAGTGGCAATGGGGCAAGGCAGGTTCCTATGGTCCGGGTCTCCCGGGTTCCCCGCCGTCCGGGGACACTGTGATCGTCGAAGACCAGGGCCGCCTCGGCGCTCTCCTGAAGACGGCTTCGCTCATCCACCAGAATTTCCCCCTCGCCATTACCCATGGCCTGGCGTCGTTTCTCGCGACGGACATGCACCAGCGCCGGGGCGGCCTGCATGACGGCCTTGAGCCAAACAGAGCGATCCACCTCCAGGGTTTCCGGGATCGCCTCGGGCAACCCCAGCACCCGGCGCAACTGAACGGCCAAACGGCGTGCATCCCGGCGCGCCGCCGGGTGACACCCCGGCAACTCCGATCCCGACGCACGCAGGGCCATTAGCAATGTAATGGCGTCACAGGGTTGCGACTGCCATTCCGCCACCTGGCGCCGACCGGTTTCGGAATCCGGCAATCTGAACAGTCGGGGACGGGTGGACAAGGCGGCGGTGAGATCGGCCATTGCGGCCCGGCTGGCAGCATCAGGCATGGCCGTGATCAGGTGGGCAAAATGACTGTCGATGGGTAGCTCGAACAAACCCGAGCCGTGGGCCGTCACTCTGCCCGCCTCATCCACCGCGGCCATTGCCTCCAGCCTCTCCCGGGCTACGCTCAGGGACTTTTCCGGCAGGGGATCGGGAAAATCCAGCGCTTCCAGACGATAGCCGGCGCTGGCCGCTGCCAGCATCATCTCGCTCAGGTCCTCGCGCTGCACCTGCGGTGGGGTAAACGCTTCCAAGGGCGCCTGACGCCCCCAGAGCCGCAGACACAGGCCCGGCGCTACCCGGCCGGCCCGTCCCCGCCGCTGCTCGGCATTCGCCTGGGCGATGGGCGCCAACTGCAACACGGTTCGCTGGTTTCGGCGGGCGGTCCGCCGCTCCAGTCCGCTGTCCACCACTGCCGTCACCCCCGGGATGGTCAGCGAGGTCTCGGCCACATTGGTGGCCAGGATCACCCGTCTGTTCCGGCCTGAACGCAAGGCACCCTGTTGCTCGGCCGGGCTCACACCGGCGTGGAGGACCACCCGTTCCGCCGACAATCCGCTCAGGGCCTGGTGGCAATCACTGATTTCGCCCCGCCCGGGCAGGAAAACCAAAACATCCCCATCGGTCTCATCCATTGCAGCCCGCACGGCCTGGCGGACGCGGGTAGCAAGCTCCCTCTGCGTTGGCATGTCGCGTTCCTGAGCGGCCAGGTAGCGAACCGAGACCGGATATTGCTTGCCCTCGGCCTCAAGCAGGGCACCCTTCAGCCACTTGGCCACCCGCTGCCCCGCCAGCGTAGCCGAGGTCACCACCAGGCGGTGCCGCCCCTGATCACGGAGAAGAGCGAGCAACAAATCCGTATCCCAGCGGCGCTCGTGGAATTCATCCAGCAGGACTGACTCGAAGCTCCCCAGGCGGCCTTCGACCAACCAGCGCAGTGCAATACCGGGGGTCACGAAACAGATTCCGGTATGGGCAGAGACCTTCTGCTCAAAACGAATGGCATAGCCAATGCTTTCACCGACGGCCTCGCCGACCTGCTCGGCGAGCCAGGCAGCCAGGGCGGTGCAGGCCACTCGCCGTGGCTGGATCACCAGCACCGGTCCCTGCTCGCCCATCCACAGCGGCAGGCGAGTCGACTTGCCCGAGCCGGTCGCCGCGGCGACCACAACCGGCCCCCGCGACCAGGCCTTGTCGAAGTCCGCTCGCAGGCTGTCGATGGGCAGGCTGGCTGACACGGGCACACTCTCTCCCTTCGGGTTGGGGCAGCAAGGAGGTGCAGAGCCTACAATAGCCACGCCACCTGTGACGAGCGCCGGCCTGTGGTAGCATTGCCGAGTAATCAACGCGGTGGAGCTTTTCCGTCGGAATACTGTCAAATATCCACGGCAAAGCCCGTTCATCCAAGACTTGGATTGAGACACTGACTGGAGAGGTCAACGATGCGCACGACTCGTCATACGCCCGAATCCGCCATTCATCGGCCGGAATCGGTACTGGCTACCAACAAGGTGCTTCGCAACACCTACGCCCTGCTGTCCATGACCCTGGTGTGGGCCGCGGCAGTGGCCGGTGTCGCAATGATGCTCAATCTGCCCCACCCGGGCATGCTGATCACCCTGGCCGGCTTCTTTGGCCTGCTGTTCCTGACTCACAAGACGGCGGACAGCGCCTGGGGCCTGCTCTCGGTCTTTGCCTTCACCGGCTTTCTCGGCTACACCGCCGGGCCCATCGTCAATGCTTATGTCTCCGGGCTGAGCAATGGCACCGAGCTGGTCATGCTCGCCCTCGGGGGCACGGGTGCCATCTTCCTGGGCCTGTCGGGCTATGTGCTGACCACCCGCAAGGATTTCAGCTTCATGGGTGGCTTCCTGATGGTGGGCATTCTCACCGCCTTTCTGGCCGGTATTGCCGCCGTGGTCTTTTCCATGCCGGCCCTGTCCCTGGCTGTCTCGGCCATGTTCGTGCTGCTGATGTCCGCACTCATCCTGTTCGAGACCAGCCGCATCGTTCACGGCGGTGAGACCAACTACATCCGCGCCACCGTGACGCTGTTTGTCAGTATCTACAATCTCTTCCTGAGCCTGCTTCAACTGCTTGGCTTCGCCAACGACTGATCTGGGGACAGCTTGATACCGGAACCGGCGCGGCTAGTCCCGCGCCGGTTTTTTGTATCCGCCCTGGGGATGGACGAGTCGGCATCAACACCGTATTCTTTCGGGCTGAATTCACCGGGGGACGGACGACAATTCATGGCCAGAAAACATCGACGCAAACAGCAATCCGCCAGTCGCAGCCGCCGTCGCAGTCGCAGCCCGAAAGTTCAGCGGCAACCGGATTGGCCCATTCTGGGCCTGGCGGCCTTCGGCATGCTCATTACCGGTTGGCTGACGGTGATCGCCTCCACCACCGGCGACATGCCCCTGTGTGCGGCCGGCTCCGGCTGTGACATCATCCTGGGCAGCCGCTGGTCGACCCTGTTCGGGGTACCAGTGGCCCTGTTTGGCTTCCTTGCCTACGCCCTGATCGCCTTCGTCAGTTTCGAAATGCGGCCCTCGGTCAAGCGTTGGCGCTGGCAATGGGTCGTGGCCCTCGTGGGACTGACGGTCAGCGTCTATCTCACCCTGCTGGGCCTGGTGGAGCTCCGCGCCCTTTGCCCCTGGTGCATGACATCACTGGCAACCATCGCCGCCATTTTCATCTGGCTGACCCTCAAGCGCCCCCAGGCCGCCCCCGGCGGACGCTGGCGTGATTGGCTGATCAACACGGGCAGCCTGGCCGCCGTCGTGGTAATCATCATGCAGCTGCACTACAGCGGCCTGTTGACGCCGGGCATGGGCCGGGAAGACCCCGAGCTCCAGGCCCTGGCCCAGCACCTGGATGAGAGCGGTGCCCGCTTCTACGGTGCCTATTGGTGCCCGGCCTGTCAGGAACAGGAAGACTTGTTCGGCGCCTCGGCTGATCGGCTCCCCTATGTGGAATGTCACCCCCGTGGCCGCGGCGGGCTGACGGCGGCTGCCTGCATAACCGCCGGCATTGAGTCCTACCCCACCTGGATAATCGACGGTGAGCGGCATGAGGGCATCCTGAGCACCGAAGAACTCTCGGACCTCTCCGGGTTTCGATGGCGCGGAGAAGACTGACTCCGTGCACATTAAGGAATGAGTACAGCGCCGATTCTCAGCCTGGAGCAGGTCTCTCTGGCCTACGGACGGCAAGTGCTGCTGGACCAGGCCGAACTGACAGTGCAGAGTGGCCGTCGCATTGCCTTGCTGGGCCGCAACGGTGCCGGCAAATCCAGCCTGCTCCGCATCCTTGCCGGTGAACTCGTCCCGGACGAGGGCACCGTTCGCCGACAACCGGGCAGCCGCGTCAGTTTACTGGCCCAGCCCCTGCCCGAAGCCAGTTCCGAGACGGTCTGGCATTTCGTTGCCGGCGGTCTGGGCCGGGAGGCCGAGCTGCTCCAGCGCTTTCACGAACTGTCCACCAGCAGCGAGCCAGCAGACCTGCAGCAATTGGGACGCATCCAGGAAGAACTGGATGCCATCGACGGCTGGGCCCTGCAACAGAGAGTCGATCTCACCTTGACCCGTCTGGCGCTCAATCCCGAGCAGCGCCTGGGAGAGCTTTCCGGCGGCTGGCGGCGACGGGCCGCCCTCGCCCGAGCGCTGGTCTGCGACCCCGATCTTCTGCTGCTGGATGAGCCCACCAATCACCTGGATATTCTCGGCATTCATTGGCTGGAGCAGTTCCTGGCCGGATTCAACGGCAGCCTCATCTTCATCACTCACGACCGTGCCTTTCTGAAGAACCTGGCCACTGACATTCTGGAGCTGGACCGAGGCCACCTGACCATGTGGCCAGGCGACTATCAGGCCTATGAAAGGGAGCGGGCCCATCGGCTGGCGGTGGAAGCCGATCATGCAGCCGCCTTCGACAAGAAACTGGCCCAGGAAGAGCAATGGGTTCGTCAGGGCATCAAGGCTCGCGGCACACGCAACCAGGGCCGGGTTAGAGCCCTCAAGGCCATGCGCGAAGAAAGGGCACAACGTCGGGAACAACAGGGCAAGGCCAGCTTTGATATCCAGGAGGCCGAGCGCTCGGGCCGTCTGGTGGTGGAAGCCCGTGGACTATCCCACCAGATGGGGGATTGGTACCTGAAGCCACTGGACTTGCGCATCATGCGGGGCGACAAGCTGGCCCTGCTTGGTCCCAATGGTTCCGGCAAGACCAGTCTGATCCGACTGCTTCTCGGTGAGCTGGAAGCCGACCAGGGCCAGCTTCGTCACGGCACCCGACTGGAAATTGCCTACTTTGATCAACAGCGTGCCGCCATTCGGCCGGGTCAGACTGCGGCGGACTACGTCGGTGAAGGTCGGGACTTTATCCAGGTGGGTGAACGCAAACTCCACATCATCAGCTACCTGGCCGACTTTCTGTTCACACCGGAGCAGGCTCGTGCCCCCATTGACAAGCTCTCCGGCGGCGAGGCCAATCGACTGATGCTTGCCCGACTGTTCAGCCAGCCCGCCAACCTGCTGGTGCTGGACGAGCCGACTAACGACCTGGACCTGGAAACCCTCGACTTGCTGGAGGACCGCCTGGTTAACTATGACGGCACCCTGATCCTGGTTAGCCATGACCGGGACTTTGTTGACCAGGTGGCTACCAGCGTTCTGGCCTTCGAAGCCCCCGGGCAGGTAAACGAGTATGTTGGCGGCTACACGGACTGGCTCCGACAGGGCGGCAGCTGGGATGCCTGGCAGAAAGAAAGGGGAACGGAAGCCAAGCCAAACAGCAGCAGCAAGCCACGCCAGAAGGCCAAACCCTCTCCCCGCCCGGGCAAGCTCAGTTACAAGCTGGAGCGGGAGCTGGCAATGCTACCGGAGAAGATTGAATCCCTGGAACAGTCGCTCTCGGAAATGCAGCAGACCAGTGCGGACCCGGACTTCTATGCTCAGAAGCCTGAGCAGGTTCGCGAACACATGGAGAAAATGCAGGCCGTCCAGGAGGAACTTGATACCGCCACCGAACGCTGGCTGGAACTGGAAGAACGCAAGGACGGTGGCGAGAGCCCATAGGGAAGCTCACTCGGCAACGAGGCAATCCCGTCCGGCCCGCTTGGCCTTGTATAGCCGGTCATCGGCCAACCCTACCAGGGAATCCACCTGCAAAGAACCGGGATCCAGCTCCTCACTACTGGCAATACCCGCACTGGCCGTCATATGCAGCTCGCCGTTAGGCCCCTGAAAAGCCGTCGAGCGCACACGCTCCAGAATCCGTTCCGTGACGCTTGCCGCGGCTTTCAGGCTGGCATCGGCAAATACAATCAAGAACTCCTCACCACCAAATCGCCCTACCACATCAAAGGAACGGACGTTTTCACAGAGTATGGCGGAGAACTCTCGCAGCACCCCATCGCCTGCAATATGCCCATGAGAATCGTTCAGGCGCTTGAAGTGGTCGATATCCACCATGGCAACGGCAATATTCCGCCCACCACGCCGCGCCTCATCCAGCCGCTCTTCCAGGCGCTCCATCGTATAACGACGGTTGTATACACCACTGAGCGGGTCCGTAACAGAGAGATTGACGAGATCTTCTTCCAGGCGACTTCGGTCCAGCACACCGGAAATCAGATTGGCCACCACAATCAGGAGATTGGAATACTCTCTGGGCCACTCTCTCTGAATCAGCGAGTCGGCTCCCCAAAAACCGATCACTTCGCCCTGAGTCGCTACTGGCACACAGAACATGGATCGGACACCCTGGCCCTTCAACAAAACCTTCTCATTACTCGCCTGGGGTTCAGGTAGGGCATCAACGTCATCCACCAAAAGGATCTGCCCCTTCTCGCGCATGGCGCTGATCTGGTGATAGGACCACTCCATCTGCATCACAGACACATCCGCCATATCTGTGATCACACTGTTTACCCCTTCCGCACACCATTCATGCGCATTACGCATGTGGCGTCCTTCATCAGCCAACAAGAAGAGGTAGGTCCTGTCCAGTTGGAAGAATTCTCCGATCCTCCGCAAGATGTAATCCAATTTGGGATCGGCGCTACCGAAAGGGAAATTAACCAGATCACTGGAAATCTCCGCAATCAGATGTTGAAACCGGAATTGGAAATCTGCATTTTCATCCCGCTGTTTCTTATTGGTGATATCCCGTGCAATCCCGAGATAAGCACTCACATTTCCCCTCTCATCAAGAATCGGCGCGGCGTTCGAAGTAAACCATCGGAATGTTCCATCCATCCGGTAGGCACGAAATTCCACGCCACTTTGAGGCTCTCCCGTTGCTACAACCCGGCGCAGGAAATCATGGCACTGCTGAACATCTTCCTTGTGAACAAAGGGCTCAAAAGAACGTCCCACCAGGCTGTCCGGATCATGCCCCATCATCGCCTTCCAATTTGGCGAAACATAAAGAAATAGACCGCCCGGAGTCAGCGTATAGATAATGTCATTGGCATTCTCGACAATGAGGCGATACTGCTCTTCCCTTTCCCTCAGCGCCTGCTCCAGGTCCTTGTGCCCCTGAATCTCGGTGAAATGGCCAAACCACTCAACCTGGTCACCTTCCTGCCTTGCCGGAACGGATAGCGCCTCGAACCAGCGCCACTCCCCATCGGGCATCCGAAAACGCAACTCGTAGTGCCAGCTTGAATTATTCTGGGCGGATTCCATGATGCTTTTAAGGCCCGCCTCTCGGTCATCCGGGTGAGCGAGATCGAAGACAGGCGAGGCATCCCGGCGAAGCTCGTCGGGATCCAGTCCCAGAACATCCTTGACCCTACGGCTGATAAAGGGGTAACAATGTTTTCCGCTTTCCAGGTTGAGTCGATAACAGAACAGAACCCCCGGAACACTGGCGGTCAGTTGCTGAAAATATCGAAGTGATGCCTCTTGCGCTTTTCGCGCCGCCTCCAGCTCCTGGGTTCTAGCCTGAACACTGGACCTGAGCACGCGGCGCTGGCGCTGGAGAGTCAGAATCAAGAAGAGCAATAACAGAAACAGAAGACCGGCACCTGCGGCGACCACCGGTAGCGTTGGGAAAACTTCGATTCGCTCGCTGTGCAACCAGCGCTGACTCAGACGATCCAGTTCACCCTGAGGGAGGCCCCGTACAGCCGCATTGAGTGCGGACAGCAGCTCCTCATCCCCCTGGCGAACGGCGAAGCGAAGAGGCTCCTGATACAAAAGGCCCAGGGGGCGGAAATCGAGATTGGCGCCCTCCCGGCCCAACAGAAACATGGCCACCGGATAATCGGCCACGAAGACCTGGATATCCCCCCGCACTGCAGCTCGCACCATGGCGGCATTGTTCTCGTAGCTTTCATGCAGCAGACCGGGATGCTCATCGATCAAAAAGCGGGCTTCCCGACTGCCTCGAACCACACCCACTGATTCGTTCTCCAAATCTTCGACGGAAAGAACAGGCATGGTGCTGGGAACGAAAATGGTCGTCGACAGGGGCAGGAGTGACTCCCCAAAGCTGAGAAATCCTTCACGCTCTGGGGTCACGAGCAGCCCACCATGAACGTGGGCCACACCATCGTCCACAGCTCTCAGGCTCTCGGGCCAGTCGCTGAGATGGAATCGAACCGGACGCCCCAACGCCTCCCCAACCTGCTGCCAAAGTTCCACCAGCAGGCCCCGGGGCTGACCCGAATCATCCTCCCAGGCGAATGGAGGCCAGGCATGGTCTTGAGCGACGACCAGCGCTTCCTGCTCCGGATCATTGTCCGGTACAGCCAGGGGAACGGCAACGCCAGACCACAAGAATAGGCAAATGAGGACTAGAAACAGAAAGGGGGATGTGCGAAACGCCAGTGACGTCACCACCTGGTCAGGACTAGTCCGGGACTTTACACCGCCCGGCCGACTGGATCGGGATGCCCGTTGCATGACATTCCTCTACTATCCGGATTCTGGGTCGATGCCGCACTCCTCCTACGGCAGCCGCGCGTCCGGATCGGCGCGGAGCCTCCAACTCTGCTCCCACCCCGACCGTCAATTCAAACTGGCTCCGTCCCGTAAATGTAACCAATCAGATCATCAATGGTGTGCTGCTTGTCATTGACCAGCGCCTTGGTCAGGTCACCGGCCGAGACAATACCCAACAGCTCGCCATCCTTGTAGATAGGCAGGTGACGCAGACGCCGCTGGGTACAGAGGCTCATGGCCTCCCCGATAGTCACTTCCGGCCCCACAGTGACGATCTCGCTGGTCATCACATCGTTGACTGGGGTTCGGGCCGGATCCAGGCCCTCGGCCACAACCCGCCGCATCAGATCGCGTTCCGTGAACAACCCACGCAGCCCCCCTTCATCCATGACCAGTACACAACCCTTGTTATGACTGCTCATTGTCCGCGCCGCTTCACTAACGCTGGCATTGGGACCGACAGCCAACAATTCCCCCGGCTTGTCTTTGAGGATACTTCCGAGACTCTGCTCCATGACTCACCCCCGGTTCTCTCCAGCCTGACACTGACCACTTGTTACTGACACGGGCCACTGCAGTCCCGCGCTCGTCGGCTCTGCCACAAGGATAGCCCAGCAAGCTTGAACCATGCCAGCAAGGCGGCCTGTTTCCGCCCAAGCTGTAACGCCCAGAAGGTCAGCTCGTCACATCGCCATGAAGCACCCTAGCGGCCACGCCCTTACCAAGAGCCGCCGAATAGCAGAGCAAGGCCAGGAAATGGCACAAAATGCCCACAAACTCAATATTACGGCAGGCCTGCTCGGCTTGCTGATTGCTTTTAGCGCTTCGGTATCGGCGGCCAGCGACAGCTTGACCCTGGCTGGTGGCGAAGAGGTGCCCCTCAGTGGTCGAGATCTGCTCGGCGGCGGCCTGATGACGGAACTGGTGGCGGCCACTTACCACCGGGCCGGATACCAGACGAGCGTCAAGTTCCAACCCTGGGCACGGGCTTATGTCGATACACGGGATACCTACCATGACGCCAGCTTCTCCTATGTTCGCTCGAAGCAAAGGGTGGGAGAGATGTATTACTCCCGGCCGCTGTTACGCATGGGGGTCAAGCTAATATCGGCCAACAACGGACCTGTCGCAGAGCTGCCCGATGGCCCAACCCGGCTCTGCTTGCCCATCGGATACGCTGTCCCAGACAGCATTGGCTGGCGTCTATCCTCCCTGAGAAGTGAAATCATCCGCGCCCGGAACATGCGTAACTGCTTGGATATGGTTGGCAATGGGCGGGCTCACCTGACCGTCACCGCGCCAATTATCGCCGCACACCTCATATCCAAAAACACAGACCTTGACCCGCTTGATGACTTCTCCTTCCATCCTGCGCCGGAAACCTGGCATGAACTCCATCTCATAACCTCGCGTGCTCACCCCGATGGAGACTTACTTAAGCGGGAATTCAATCGAGCCTGGGAAACATTATGTGCTGATGGAACCGCTCAATCGATCATGGCCAGACACCAGGAAGCATTTCAGACGCGTATTCCCGATGGCTGGTCGAGAGTCGAGCTGGCCTGTCCACAACCGGAGTCCGCGCAGTGAATCGCGGCGCCAGACAATCTGAACCGGCTTGGCAATCAAAGCCATCCTGGTTTGGTCGAAACAGACTGGCCTTGAGACTGACCCTGCTTACCAGTGTAATAGCGCTGATACTAGCTGCACTCTACACCACCTTCGAGATTCAGGCACAAAAACAGAATCTTCGGGCTGAGGCAAGTGCGGAGTTGAAGAGCCTGGGCGAGACCGTGGAGCCGGCTCTGTCGGCAAGCCTGTGGGAACTTGACACGGAACGCGCCGAAATCGTGCTTTACGGCCTGCTCCATGCACCGGGAGTTGATGCTGCCAGAGTCACAAGCATCCAGGGAGAGGCAGTCAATCTGGGACCCGAATTGAATCGGGATAATGTGGTCACGATCGCCCTGTCAATACAATCCCCCCAGAACGATGATCGCTTGCTGGGCATGGCATGGCTCAGCAGAGACCTGTCCAGCCGCAAGAGCGCCTTGCTTGATCACTCCCTTGCCTCACTTGCTGCCAATGTCGGCCGCACTCTGCTCATTGCCCTTTTCCTTCTCTTACTGACCCATTTCCTTGTCATTCGACGCCTGCAAAAGATAGAAGACTATACCCGCACCATTGATTCCAAAAAGTTGGCTACGCCGCTGAAACCGACCTCGTCCCGAAACCGCGCCGCCGACAGCATTGACCGCCTCGAAGAGGCGATCGACAGCATGCGCCGGAAGCTGTTGCGCGACATCCGACTGCGTGAGCGTAACAGAAAAGAGATCATCATATTCGCGAATGCTCTGGCCAGCATTGCCGAAGGCGTTGTCATCCTGGATGAGAGATACCGATTGATCTCCATGAACGCCTCCGCTGAACGGCTGCTTGAACGCAGCAATAAAACCAGTGTTGGCCTATCCGTTCAGGACATCATGGGAGAAAATCTGGGCCCGGCATTCCAGGCACTGACCAAAGATGCATTGAGCACGCGACAGCGCTGGGAGGGTCAGCTATGGATCGAACGTGCCAATGATGAAGGATTCCCGGCCCTGGTAAGTCTGTCGCTGGTACAACATGGCCCGGACAACAAAAATATCATCCTCGTCTTCAATGACGTTTCCCGGTACAGACAATTTGAAGAACGCATGGACTTCCTGCGGCACCATGATGCACTGACATCTCTACCCAACCGACGCTTCATCACCCGACTCCTGGAGCGCCGCCTCTCTCACGGAAGACTCTATCCAGCCCTATTGATGCTGGACCTGGATGATTTCAAGACAGTCAACAACAGTCTCGGTCACGATGCAGGGGATCGCCTATTGCAGTCCGTTGCCAATCGCCTGCAAGACGCAATCTCCGGGGACGACATTATCGGTCGCCTCGGGAGTGATGAGTTCGCGATCATTCATGACACCGAGGAGGACAACAACTCCCTCCCTTCCATATGTCAAGCCATCGAATCGGCAATGACAAGGCCCTTCCACATTCAGGGCCATGAAATCCACTTAAGCACCTGTATCGGCATCGCAAGACATCCCAGCGACGGTCAGGATGCCAACACATTGATCACCAGGGCTGACGCGGCGCTTTACCAAAGCAAGCTTCACGGACGATCCAGTCACAGCGTTTCACAGAGAGAGATCATTGAGAGCAATAAGATTCGCTTTCGAATCTCCGCGGACTTGAGAAAAGCAATTGAACGGGATGAGCTTGCTCTGTATCTCCAGCCAATCGTGAAGCTTTCGAACAGCCGGATAACCGCCATGGAGGGCCTTATTCGCTGGAACCACCCCGAGCAGGGACAGATTTCTCCGGGGGACTTTCTCCCAATCGCTGCCTCCAGCGGTCTGATGCCCCGTTTGAACGAGTGGGTACTGGATCATGCCTGCGAAATTCTTTCTCAGCTACCCCCGGACCGACCTGAGGGCTTCCGTGTGGCTGTCAACCTGTCCGCGGATGCCGTTCATGACAGGAATCTGCCTCACAAAATAGCCAGCTGCCTGGCCCAAATGGGCTTGAACCCCCGTCTGCTCGAAATCGAGATCACCGAAACGGCAGTCATGAAATCTCAAAAGCTTAGTCGCTCCGTCCTGGAGCAGCTGCGTGAACTCGGCGTCACCGTGGCAATGGATGATTTCGGCACGGGATACTCGTCATTAGCCTATCTCCGCCAATTCCCCCTGGACTACCTCAAGATTGACCGATCATTCGTCACAGGTGTCCCTGATGTAAGGGAAGACTGCGGTATAAGCCAAACCATAATGACACTCGCTGATCGGCTTGGGATAAAGACAATCGTGGAAGGCGTTGAAACCCAAAGGCAACGCGACTTCTTCAGGGACCATGGCTGCGATGAAGCACAAGGTTTCTTGTTCTACCGCCCCATGCCGGCAGCAGAGGCAGGGCAATTACTAAAGGCAAGCGCTGCCGATAAACAACAAAACATTGAAATCAAGGAGGGACACGAGTGAGCACCACAAGCGAAGAAGTCCAGACCCCCAAAAAACACCATTTCCCTCGGGGGCTACCTACCTTTTTTATCGCATGTTGTCGGCGACTTCCGACAGCAATGCTGGTTGCACTACTCGTGGGAAGTTTGCTGAACCTGATCAATCAGCCTAATGCGATCCTCGGCGGTGAGAGCCTTCAGTTGAAACAAATGGCGCTGACCTACATGGTGCCATTCCTTGTCTTCATGACTGGCACCATCATTGGTAGCCGTGACGCGGGTCAGTCATCTACCCAGTCGGCCACGGCGGATGCTGGACGAATAATTGAGGAGATTGCAGATCTTGGCAGCCAGGTCCGGAACACAGCCACCAAAGTTAACGCTGCGTCCCGGGAGCGTCTTGAAGTAGCCGAAGAGGCGACGAACCTGGCCGAGCAAGTGGCCAGCGAGGCCGACCTCATCGAAGAAAACACACAGCACAGCCGGAAAGCTGCGGAGCATCTTTCCAGTCAGTTCGACAGTACGCGAGAGAACTCAAGCAAGCTGATCCGAGAACTCAAGTCGGCCGTGGATTGGTCGAAAGAGATGCTTGAGCATTCTTCACAGTTCGAAGCTCACTTCAACGAAACCGTCAAGATGTCCGACTCCATCGGCCAGATCGCGGGCCATACCAAACTGGTTGCCCTGAATGCGGGTATCGAGGCTTCACGGGCCGGCCAGGCGGGCAAGAGTTTTCAGGTCGTTGCCAGCGAAGTGAGTGACCTGGCTCTCCAGACGACACAATATGCTACCCGTATCAGACGGGTACTAAGGGAAGCTTCCGAGCTGCGCGAGCAGATGGCCGCCACCATCACCGACTTCGGCCAACACATGGAAAGTGTCTTGCAGCTATCCGCCGATGGCGAGTCAGGGCTGGAAGAAGCCGGCCAGATGGTCGCTCGTGCGATTCGGGAGTTGCAGGTTTCGACTCAGGAGATCAATGCAAAGTTGCAGATGCAGAAACAGCAAGCCGACTCCGTTCGCGAGAAGATGTCGGTGCTGGAAGCCGGCACCCGAAGCTCGGTTCACGGTTCCAGCCGGAACATGGAAGTAGGTGAAGCGCTGGAGTCCCGGGCCAGACAATTGCGGGAGCTGCAAACAAAGGTAGAGGGTTGATCAGGCTTCCAGAGGAATCCCCAGGGTGTCAATGAACTTGTTGATGGAGGTGTAAATCTCCATGACGCCGAGTGCCTCGAGTATCTCCAGATCGCTTGCCCCGGCCTTGCGCGCCAGGGCAATCCGTTCTTCCGAGGCGCCATGGGGGTCACGGTTCGCCTCCCGTGCCACCACCAGCAGCGCTCGTTCTTTCAACGGCAGGTCACCAGCCATGACATCCTGCTTCATGCGCTCAATGACTTCCTCATTCACCCCCAGGTCCAAGAGGACCTGGCCGTGAGCCCGAACACAGTAATCGCATCCATTGTCATGGGAGACCAGAATCGCGATTGCCTCGCGAAGGCGGTGAGGCAATATGCCATCCTTGACCACCGCTCGCATCTTCGCCCAATTGGCTTCCAACATCCCGGGATGCTGAGCGTAGACCCGGAAGTGTGGCGGAATATAGCCGACAAATTCGCGAACCTCCCGAAGCACCTGCTGGACCCGCTCTTCATCGGGAATGCTCTCCCGCAGGAGACGCTCACCGGTGCTTTCCTGGAAGGCGAGTGACTCGTCGCGGCTCTGAGCGGCATCCCTCCCAACCAAAGCAACGACTTTGCTGCCACCACCCTCTTTGAGGGCCTCAAGGACCCCGGATTCCAGTTCTTCCAGAGCCCGGCCGCTGTCGGCTTCATTACCATGACCGTCGAGCAATTCGGAGAGCGCACGCAGATTGGCGACATGACGCCGGCAGTTGCCACATATCAGGATATGCAGGCGCAAGCGCGCTGCTCGCAGGGGCGATACTTCCCCTCGAAGCAATTCGTCGGCCTCCAGAGCCACCGTCCTGCAATTCAACATCATCGAATCCTCATCATGCATCTCACCCTCCGCGGGGTGAGACCCATCGGGCTGCCCGATTGTTACAACATCACCAGACTGCCCTATCCCTCCTCAGGATACAAATAGGCCTGATTGTTCATATAGGGCCGTAATACCTCGGGAATCCGGATGGAGCCGTCCGCCTGCTGGCCGTTCTCCAGTACCGCCACCAGGGCCCGGCCGCTGGCAACGCCGGAGCCGTTGAGGGTGTGAATATGCTCCGGCTTGCCGGTTTCCGGGTTGCGCCAGCGAGCCTTCATGCGCCGCGCCTGGAATGCCTGGCAATTGGAGCAGGAGGAGATTTCCCGGTATCGTTGCTGGCCCGGGAGCCAGACCTCCAGGTCATAGGTCTTGCTGGCGCCGAAACCGATATCCCCTGCGCAGAGGTTGACTACCCTATAGGGAAGTTCCAGCAACTGGAGCACCTTCTCGGCATGCCCGGTCAGTTCTTCCAGCGCCTGCCAGGAATCGTCCGGCCGCACCAGATGCACCAGCTCCACCTTGTCGAACTGGTGCTGGCGGATCATGCCCCGGGTATCCTTGCCGTAGGAACCGGCCTCCGAGCGGAAACAGGGGGTATGCGACACCAGCTTCCGGGGAAGCTGCTCTCCGTCCAGAATGGATTCACGGGCAAAATTACTCAGGGGCACTTCGGCGGTGGGTATCAGATGCCAGTCCCGCTCATCATCCAGGTGGAAAAGGTCTTCACCGAATTTGGGTAGCTGCCCCGTGCCCTCCAGGCTTGCGCGACTCACCACATATGGAACATAGGCCTCTTCGTAGCCGTGTTCGTTGACATGCAGGTCCAGCATGAACTGGGTCAGGGCACGATGCAGTCGGGCCACCCCACCGGTCATCACCACGAAACGCGCCCCGGTCAGGCGGGCCGCCGTTTCGAAGTCCAGGCCACCGAGGGCCTCGCCCAGGTCCACATGGTCCCGGGGCTCAAAATCCAGCTGAGGCGGCTCACCCCAGCGCCGGATTTCCTCGTTGTCTGACTCATCCGAGCCATCCGGTACCGACGCATCCAGGAGATTGGGCATGGACATGAGCCACTCACCCAGCTCTCCCTGCAGCTTTTCCAGCTCATCCTCCGCCGAGTCCAGCTCCTCGCCCAGCTGCTTGACCTCCGCCTTCAACGGCTCGATGTCCTCACCGGCGGCCTTGGCCTTGCCGATGGACTTGGAGCGGGTATTGCGCTCATTGCGAAGCTGCTCAACGCGCACCTGCAGTGACTTGCGGCGTTCTTCCAGTTCGGCGAAGCGGGTCGTATCCAGCTCATAGCCACGGCGGGCCAGATTTCGGGCCACACCATCCAGATCTGTACGAAGGATTTTATTGTCCAGCATGTCGGTATCGGTTCTTCTTTGAAGGTCAGATGGAGATCAAAAAATCGTTTACTGTTTATTCTTCGAATCATGGAAGGCCCGGTCAGCGGCCCTGAGGCGTTCCAGCTTCTCGCCAATCCGGCCTTCCATTCCACGCGACGTTGGGCGGTACCAGCGCCGGCCCTGAAGGGCATCCGGAAGATAGCTCTCGCCCGCGGCGTAGGCATCCGGCTCATCATGGGCATAGCGGTAGGCGTGTCCGTAGCCCAGCTCCTTCATCAGGCGAGTGGGCGCATTGCGCAGGTGCACGGGCACTTCCAGAGAGCCCTGCTCGCGAACATCCCGAAGGACGGCGTTCCAGGCCATGTAGACCGCATTGCTCTTGGGGGCCACCGCCAGATAGACAGTGGTTTGAGCCAGGGCCAGTTCTCCCTCGGGGCTGCCCAGCCTTTCCTGCACTTCCCAGGCGTTGAGCGCCAGGTCCAGTGCCCGGGGATCGGCATTGCCAATGTCTTCCGACGCCACCCGCACCAGACGGCGGGCAATGTACAGGGGATCACAGCCGCCGTCCAACATCCGGGCAAGCCAATACAGGGAAGCGTCCGGGGCCGAGCCTCTGATGGATTTGTGCAAGGCGGAGATCTGGTCATAGAAATCATCGCCGCCCTTGTCGAAGCGGCGCCGTTCCCCGCCGACGGTGACCGCCGCGACCCGCTCACGGTCCAGGGTGTTTCCCGATTCAAGGCCCTCGACGGCCACCTCCAGCAAGTTCAGCGCCCGCCGGGCGTCCCCGTCGGCAATTCGGGCAATTTCTTCCAGCGCGCCCTCGCCGGCCTTGATGCCCAGCTCACCGAGACCGCGCTCGCTATCCTGAAGCGCCCGCTGGAGCAATGACAGCAGCCCCGCCTCGTCCAGAGCGCCCAACTGATAGACACGCGCTCGGGACAACAGGGCGTTGTTCAGTTCGAAGGAGGGATTCTCCGTAGTCGCGCCCACGAACAAGAGTGTGCCGTCCTCGACCCAGGGCAGAAAGGCATCCTGCTGGGCCTTGTTGAAGCGGTGGACCTCGTCCAGAAACAACAGGGTGGCCCGGTCTTCCATGTCCCGCCGGGCGCGGGCCGCTTCCACGGCCGCGCGGACATCCTTGACCCCCGCCATCACCGCCGAAAGACTGACAAAGGCCGTTCCCGAGCGTTCGGCAACCATGCGCGCGATGGTGGTCTTGCCGCTGCCGGGCGGGCCCCACAGGATCATGGAATGAGCTCGCCCCCCCTCCAGAACCTGGCGCAGCGGTGCCGATTCGGCCAGCAGACTGTCCTGCCCCACCAGCTCGGCCGGCGTGGTGGGACGCATGCGCTCGGCCAGGGGCGTGGTGGATGAATTGGTGGTATGCCCACTCACTGCCGAATAACGTCAACGCCTTCCGGCGGGTCGAAGTGGAACAGATCGTCCGGCAGCTCGGGATTGAATTCGATATTGTGAAACTCGATCCGTGTGGTCTGGCCGAGGTTGTCTCGCAGTTCCATCAACTCCACGGTTTCCTCGCCCACGGCGATCCGGATCCGTTCGAACTCCGTGTCCTGCACACGCGGGCGGAGCTGGAACCAGCGCAGATTGCCCTGCATGCCCTCGTCCTCCACCACGAAACTGTCTTCCAGGTCCCCCTCGCCACTCAAGAGCATGGCAGGGCTGGTCGCCAGGGTTTCGTCCATGGGACGGACAATGACTTGCTCGAAGTCGGCTTCGTAATCCCACATGGTCTCGCCATCGGAGACGATGACTTGCTCATAGGGCTCGCTGTAGTCCCAGCGGAAACGGCCCGGGCGCTTGATTGCCACTTCGCCACTGGCGGTCTCATCCACCACGAACTCCGAATCGAGCACGGTCTGCTCGAAGTTGGCCCGTAGACTGTGCAGCTCGGCGAGGATCTCACGCAGATCCGCCGCGCCCGGCCTGTCGTCCGCTGCGAGAACCGGACTTATTCCCATAAGCAAACCGGCGACGACAGCGATGCATACCATTCTTATTTTCATAAAAAACCTCTGATTGAGTCGGCCCCACCCGGAGGACATCCGCTTGCTAATCCGCATCCGGTGGGGGCGCGGCCAGTACTTCCCGGGAACCGTTGGACTGCAGTGGCCCGACAATACCGGCCTCTTCCATTTGTTCGATCATACGCGCGGCCCGGTTATAGCCAATCTTCAGGCGACGCTGGACGCCGGAGATGGAGGCCTTGCGGGTCTCGGTGACCAGGCGCACCGCCTGGTCATACAGCGGATCGCTCTCGTCACCGCCGTCATTCCCGTCTCCCGGTAGACTGGGCATACCCGGCACCGGTTCCGAGGGGCCATTGAGAACATCCTCGTCATATTCCGGTTTGCCACTCTGCTTGAGCTCGGCCACCACCCGGTGGACCTCCTGGTCCGAGACAAAGGCGCCATGCACGCGCTCGGGCATGCTGGTGCCGGGTGGCAGAAAGAGCATGTCACCGTGGCCAAGCAGCGATTCGGCGCCCATTTGATCAAGAATGGTGCGGGAGTCCACCCGCGAGGACACCTGAAAGGCAATCCGGGCGGGAATATTGGCCTTGATCAGGCCGGTGATCACATCTACCGAGGGCCGCTGTGTCGCCAGTACCAGGTGGATCCCGGAAGCGCGGGCCTTCTGGGCCAGGCGAGCAATCAGCTCCTCTACCTTCTTGCCCACGATCATCATCATGTCCGCCAGCTCATCGATAACCACGACGATCTGGGGCAAGGTGTCCAGCGGTTCCGGTTCCGGCAGATCACCGGGCTCGGCATCCGGCGGCGCATTGCGGTTGGCCAGGGGATCCAGGATTTCCTCGCCCTTCTTCCTCGCATCGCGGATCTTGCGGTTGTAACCAGCCAGGTTACGTACCCCCAGGGCGGCCATCAGGCGGTAGCGGCGCTCCATTTCGGCGACACACCATTTGAGGGCGTTGGCGGCATCCTTCATATCCGTGACCACCGGCGCCAGCAAATGGGGAATTCCCTCATAGACCGACAACTCCAGCATCTTGGGGACGATCATGATCAGGCGAACGTTCTCGGGCGTGTCCTTGTAGAGCAGGCTCAGAATCATGGCATTGATGGCCACGGACTTGCCCGAGCCGGTGGTGCCGGCAATCAACAAATGGGGCATCTTCTGCAAGTCCGCCACCATGGGGCGACCACTGATGTCCTTGCCCAGGGTCAGCGTCAGGGAGGACCGGGAGGCATCATAGGCCTCGGATTTGAGAATCTCGCCCAGCGTGACCAGCTCCCTGTCCTCATTGGGAATCTCGAGCCCCACCACCGACTTGCCGGGAATCACTTCCACCACACGCACACTGATGGCCGACATGGCCCGGGCCAGATCCTTGGACAGATTGCTGATCTGACTGACCTTGACGCCGGGGGCCGGCTGCAGCTCGAAACGGGTCACCACCGGCCCGGGATTGACCGCCACCACCTCCACATCCACGCCAAAGTCCTTGAGCTTGAGCTCGACCTGCTTGCTCATGGCCTCCAGCGCCGCCTCGGAGTAACCACCCTTGCGGGCCGGCGGACTGTCCAGCAGCGACAGTGCCGGCAGGCTGGCACCGGAAGGCGCCGCATGATTGGGCTCGAACAGGGTCTGTTGCCGTTCACGCTCGACTCGGGCACTAGGCTTGAGATCACTGAGCACCGGTTCAATCTTGGGCGGCTTGCGCTTCTTGGAGGCCTTGGTCTGCTCCCTCACTTCCGCGACCTGCTCACGGCGCTTGCGGCGATCCTGCCACCACTGCAGCAGACGCTGCCAACGGTTACGCAGCCGCTCGGCCTGCAAAAGGGTGAAGCGCCCCGTGGCATCCATTACCGCCAGCCAGGACAGACCGGTGAACAGGGTAACGCCGGTAAAGAACAGGGCGAGAAGAATCAGAGTACTGCCGAGATACCCCAGGGTGCCACCGGCAAAGCCGCCGATGGCCGCGCCCAGCACCCCCCCGGCATCCAGCGGGACCCGCGCCGGATCCACCGCCCAATTCATGGAGCACAGGGCGCTGGCGGTGGCCACCGCCAAAATCAGGCCAAGAAAGCGCAACGACAGGGTCAGCCCGTCCACGGGTTGATCGTCTTCGTCCCGACTGCGGAAGATCAGCCAGCCACTCCAGACCACCAGCACCGGCAATAGATAGGCCGGATAGCCCAGCAGAAACAACAACAGATCCGCCACCCAGGCCCCGGTGGGCCCGACCCAGTTGGAGACGCCGTGGAAACCACCGGTGTGTGAGAAACCGGGATCTCGCGGATCATAGCTGGCCAGGGCGGCCAACAGGACCAGCGCCAGAGCGAGGCAAATCCAGAAAGCCGACTCACGCAGGCCGCGCTTGAGCCGCTCCCGGGAGGCCGAGTGCTCCCCTTTTTTTGTCTTGGCCTGTGCCACGGCTAGGCGGCCTCCAAAGAAATCGCTTCAAACAGGAAAGCCAAACTCCTGGCAGACAAGCAATTTTACCCCACCAAGAAACTTTCCCCCAAACCTCCATTTTGTGCCGCGCCGGCCCACGACACAAGCCCCCGCCCGCCTGCTCTTGTCCGCAGTGGCGACAAAAAACGGCCGGCAGCTGACGCTGCCGGCCGTTGACAGCCAGACCGGGCCGGGAATCAACCCTTGATGGCCGGATGAACGACTTCGCCGTTCTCGACGTTGATGCCCTTGATGAGGGGATCGAAATCACGCCAGTTACCGGAAGCCAGGCGGCTGCAATAAGGGGCAATGGCCGCGGACAGGGCCTGGGAACCCGTGCGCGGCACGGCACCGGGCATATTGGTCACGGTGAAATGCGTCACCCCTTCCCAGACGTAGGTGGGATCTTCCCAGGTCGTGGGCCGGGTGCTTTCGACACAGCCACCCTGGTCCACGGAGATATCCACCACCACACTGCCCGGCTGCATCTCGCGGACGGCTTCCTTGGTAATCACATGGGGGGCGCGGGCACCGGCAACCAGCACGGCACCGACGGCAATGTCGGCGGTGCGAAGCTGATCAATCACATCATCCGTGTGGGGATAGAGACCGGTCACATTGGGACCGAACGTCCGGGCCCAGGCCAGCTTGGCCGGATCCTTGTCAAAGACCACCACCTCGGCGCCGATCCCGGCAGCCAGCTGGGCGGCGTTGCCACCGGCCATGCCGCAGCCGACGATCACCACCTTGCCCCGCTTGGCGGCGGGCACGCCACCCAGCAGAATCCCCTTGCCACCTTCCGGCTGGTGCAGCAGATGGGTGGCCACCTGGATGGCGATGCGCCCGGCGATATCGCTCATGGGCGCCAGTAGCGGCAGATTGCCCTTGTCTTCAACGGTTTCGAAGGCCACGGCGGTCAGGCCAATCTGCTTCAGACGCTCGGTCAATTCCGGCTCGGCAGCCAGGTGCAGATAGCAGAACAGCAGATGGTCCTTGCGCAGCCGATCCAGGTCCGGGGCGATGGGCTCCTTGACCTTGACGATCATCTCCGCCCGCTCGAACAGCTCGTCGGCCGTGTCCAGCACCGTTACGCCGAGCTCACGATACTGATCATCGCCGTAACCACTCTTTTCGCCGGCCGAGGATTCAATGAAGACCTCGTGTCCCTGACGGACGAGCTCGCCACAGGCGGCGGGAATCAGGCCAACCCGGCCTTCGAGCGGCTTGAGCTCGCGTGGAATACCAATGCGCATGCTGCCTCCTTTACGGTGCTGGGGACTTCAATTTAAACTGGTCGTTCGCGCGTCGGTCCCGGCGCGTCTCCCCCGGCCCGCCACTGGGAAAAACCCTGGCCGTACTCGCCGAAGCGGCGGCCGGACAGTAGTCTGGCAGTTTGCGGGGGAGAGGCCCGGAGGCCCTGAATCGAACAGTCTGATTCACCGGCAGGCCCCAGGGGGCCCTCACGACCGGAACGTAACATCGACGAATTTACATGGTCGGATGGGGCACCACAGCGCACCGTCCGAACGCCAAATCGGGAGCTATTATACATGAGCGAAGCCAAGCATTGCCGTCTGCTGATCCTCGGTTCCGGACCAGCGGGCTACACCGCCGCCGTCTATGCC
>NZ_SLKM01000103.1:0-3732 GCF_007134575.1 Natronospira sp. | reverse complement strand
ATGCAGCCGACAAAGGTAAAGGTGCACATGAAAAAGGCGATCTCCGGTGACACCTACTGGGTCTTCGTCAAACGAATTTAATCCGCTTCGGCGCACGCCGCCCCGCCGGGGCGGCGTCATTTCCTACTGGAAGGGATCGGCATGAATCAGTCCTCGCAGCAAGACCAGCATCCGCCCGGCCTGGACGAACGGGCGATCAGCGATATCAGTCGCTGCCTTCTCCGAGAAACGCTGTCCGTCCTCCGGCATCGCTCATCCCTGGATTTCCCCATCGAGACATGGGAAGACAATCAGTCTCTCACCGAAGCGCCCCTTGGACTTGACTCCCTGGAGCTGATGACCGCTGCCGGCCACGTAAACCGGCTGTTCGCCCTCGACGAGACAGGGCTTGAGGATTACCTGCTAAAACGGCGAACGCTTCAGGATTGGACCAATCTGGTCACCCAGGCCCTGGGCGCCGGGGGTAACGGTCAGATTGGCACCAGCGGGCTGCGCTTCATGAGCTCGGGGAGCACCGGCAGACCAACCGAGCACGCCCACAGCTGGCAGCATCTGTGGCGAGAAGTCGATCACCTGGCCGCCAGCCTGGAAGGCCGCAAACGCATCATCTGCACCGTGCCCCGACACCATGTTTACGGCTGCCTTTTCGGTGCGCTTCTGCCACAACGGCTTGGCATACCCTGCCTGGTCGAGCATGACGCGGAGCGGGCATTGAGCGGTGGCCTGCTGCCCGGCGACATAATCATTGCCTTCCCCTTGCGCTGGCAGTACATCCTGGCCAGTACAAGTCAGTTCCCGACCGACATCGAGGGCGTTACATCAACCGGGCCGATCGACAGCAATACCTGGAAAGGCCTCACGCACCTCGGCCTGAGTAGACTCTGGGAAATTTACGGCGCAACCGAGACGGCCGGCATCGGCATGCGGCATTCTCCCGAGGACCCCTTCTCACTGTTCCCATGGTGGAAACGAGAAGGCGAGACACTGCTGGACCGGCACACGACAACAGGCGAGGAAAAAAAGTACACCTTGCCCGACAGGCTTGAATGGTTCGGGATATCCGAATGGCTTTTTCTGCCCCGTGGTCGCAAGGATGGTGCGATCCAGGTGGGCGGCATCAATGTAAGTCCCGACCATGTTGCCGCCAAGATTGCCCAACATCCATCTGTCACCGAAGCGGTGGTTCGCCCGGATCGGCAGGGCAGACTGAAAGCATTCATCGTTTCTAGGCAAGCCCAAATTGATGAAGATCAGTTCATGGAGTGGATTCGACAGACTCTGCCGGCCGTGGAAAGGCCCACGTCCATCCGAACTGGCCCGGCCCTGCCACGTAATTCCATGGGAAAACTTGAGGATTGGCATTGAATACCGAACTGCAACCCGTCACAGTCCCGATCAGCACCTCATCGACGCCAATCGTTCTTGATGGTCGCCTGACCCTGTCCCTGTTTCGTCGAATCATTGAAGAAGATGCTCCACTTCAGCTGAGCACAGACAGTCTTCAACAGGTCGAACGCTGCCACGACTTTCTGCTTCAATTGGTAGCAGATAAGCGCAGGATATACGGCGTCACTACCGGCTATGGGCCACTCGCCACCAGCTACATCGACCCGGCACACTCGGGCGAGCTCCAGAAGAATCTGGTCCGCCACCTGAGCAGCGGTACCGGCAGGCCACTACCCGCCCATCAGGTGCGGGCTATCATGCTTGCCCGCCTCAACGCACTGTTGCAGGGGCACTCGGCCGTCAGCACCGATGTCTGCGAACGCCTCGCCCAGTGCCTGAACGTTGGCTTCCTCCCACGGATCCCGGAACGCGGCACCGTGGGCGCCAGTGGTGACCTTACCCCCCTGGCCCATCTGGCCGGCGCCCTGATGGGCGAAGGCCGGGCACGTCTAGGGGACGGACCGGAACAAGCTGCATCCAGGATTCTTGCCGAACTCGGTTGGGCCCCTCTGGAGCCTGACGGCAAGAATGCGCTTGGCCTGGTCAACGGGACATCGGCGATGACAGGGATTGGCGCCCTGACTGCCATACGCGCTCAACGCGCCCTGGAATGGACCGCAACACTCGGGGTCAGCTACGCAGAAGTACTGAAAGGCAAGCTCGAAGCCTTCGATTCCAGCCTGGCCCAGGTCAGGGGCCATGGGGGCCAGGCCCGGATCCATCATTGGCTGCTGGAACTGGCGCGAGGAAGCCAACGGCTGGAAGCAGCCGTCGACTTGCCGCCCGTACTCGATCACCAGTCAATCGGCGTCAATCGGGACCAGCCCCTGCCGCAGGACCCCTACAGCATACGCTGCCTACCTCAGATCCTGGGCGCGGTAGACGAGGTTGTCCGCGACCATGCCCGCGTGGTGGAGAACGAACTCAACGCGGTCACGGACAATCCCATCTTCTTCCCCGATGAAGGCAAGGTCGTGCACGGTGGCAACTTCTATGGTCAACCGATTGCCTTCGCTTCAGACAGCCTGGCCCAGGCACTGATCAAGATGGCCGTACTCAGTGAACGCCGCATCGCCCGCATCACCGATCCCGGCCTCAACGGCGATTTGCCCGCCTTCTTGCAGGGGCGGGAAACCGGCCTGCACAGCGGTTTCATGGGGGCCCAGGTCACAGCCAGTGCAACGGTGGCCGAGATGCGGCAGATGGCCACCCCGGCCTCCATTCAATCTGTGCCCACCAACGCCAACAATCAGGATGTGGTTCCCATGGGTACTATCGGCGCGCGACGCACGGACCATCTGGCCGACCTTCTGTTCGATGTGCTGGCAATTGAAGCGATGGTCCTGGCCCAGGCGGTGGACCTGAGCGGCAAGCACGGTTTTGCCCACGCCACCCGAAAATGGACCGACTGGCTTCGTGATGACATCCCATTCCTCAACCAGGATCGTGCCCTGTCGGACGAAATCATCGCACTGGCAGGAAAAATGAGCAGTTCAGATGTACCCCTGTCCCTGCCAAAAGATCAGGAAGAACATTGATCACCGAAGGGAGTGCTCTGCAGCTCAACTAATTACCCGGTCGCGACCCTGTTCCTTGCCCTCATAAAGGGCTTCATCCGCCGAGTCCAACATGGCTTCATGGTGTGGCATGGTGTCATCGTAGTCGCATACCCCGATGGTGATGGTCACGGAAATCTCATTGCCGTCCACTTCAATACGTTCCTGCTTTACGGACTTTCGCAAGCGTTCCGCCACCACGCAGGCGCCTTCCAGGTCGGTGTCGGGTAAAACCAGGCAAAACTCTTCGCCCCCATAGCGGGCACAGACATCGTGCTCGCGCAACATCTCCTGGCAAAGCCGGGCAACAGACTGCAAGACAGTGTCACCGGCTCGATGCCCGTAGGTGTCATTGACTTTCTTGAAGAAGTCGATATCGAAAAGGAGCACCGACAGTGGTCGCTTGTGACGCCGAGCCCGCTTGAACTCCTGCCCCAACACCGTTTCCAGGTGCCGGCGGTTGTAAAGACCGGTGAGCGCATCAGTAACGCTCATGGCCTGAACCTGTTTCAAGGCCTGTTGCAATTGGCCCTGGAAAATACAGTTCTCGGTGACATCATTGACCACGATACATACATACTCCACCTCGTCATTGTCATCCTTGATGGGGATGAAGGTGCAGTCCTGCCGCATGTGATCCATGTCGCTGGTCAGTGGGCGGTTATGTCGGAAGCGGAATAGATAGGGCCGCTGCTGCCAGGAAGTAAACGTTGGATTTTTTTTTTTTTTT
>NZ_SLKM01000133.1:0-3737 GCF_007134575.1 Natronospira sp. | reverse complement strand
CGGTCTTCCCCTTTGAGAAACAGGTTCATGATCTTGGCGAAGATCACCCCCGCCGCGGTGGCGATGGCGAAGGCCGCAGCGCCGAGGGCGAAGATGAACACCGACTGCGGCGTCAGGAACGAACGTGCCTCGGTGGATACCCCCACGGAAAACCCCAGAAGGATCGTGATGATGTCGATCAAGGAGTTGCGGGCGGTGTTGGCCAGCCGCTCGGTGACCCCGGACTCCTTGAGGAGGTTGCCGAAGAACAGCATGCCCAGCAGGGTCAGTGCACCGGGAACGATGAAACAGGTGGCGAGGAAGCCGAAAACGGGAAACAGGATTTTCTCCCGCTTGCTGACCATGCGGGGCGGCTTCATGCGGATCAGGCGCTCCTTCCTGGTGGTCAGCAGCTTCATGATGGGCGGCTGGATCACGGGCACCAGGGCCATGTAGGAGTAGGCAGACACGGCGATGGCGCCCAGCAGGTGCGGCGCCAGCTTGGAGGAGATGAAGATGGCCGTGGGGCCGTCGGCACCGCCGATGATGCCGATGGCGCCGGCCTCCGGGGCGGTGAAATTGAGCGCCAGGGCGCCCAACAGGGTGATAAAGATACCGGTCTGGGCGGCGGCGCCGAGGAAGAGCAGTCTGGGGTTGGAGAGCAGGGCGGAGAAGTCGGTCATGGCTCCGATGCCCAGGAAGATGAGAGGTGGGAACCACCCTCGTTTGACCCCGTCGTAGAGGATGCTCAACACCGAGCCCTCTTCCTGGAACCCAATGCCCATGCCCTCGGAGAACGGGATGTTGCCCACCAGGATGCCGAAGCCGATGGGAACCAGGAGCAGCGGCTCGTAGTTCTTGGTGATGGCCAGGGAAATGAAGAACAGCCCCACCAGGATCATCACCCCGTTGCCCCAGGTGACGTTGCCGAAACCGCTGTTTTGAATGAAATCCAGCAGGAATTCCAGCATCACGGTGCTCCGACGGTGACCAGCGTTTCGCCCTCCAGGACCTGCTGGCCCGGCTGGACGTGGACCTTGAGCACCACCCCGTCGTCGCCGGCGTAGATCTCGTTGTCCATCTTCATGGCCTCAAGAATGATGACGCAGGCTCCCTGCTTGACCTCCTCCCCTTCCTTGACCTTAATCTCCTTGATCACGCCGGGAAGAGGGGAATTGACCGCGCCCGCGGTCGACTGCGGCTTGGTCCGGGTGATCTGCGGGCCGGCGCCGGTCACCACCACGGGTCGTTCAATCCTGGTGGGGGTTCTCTTCTCACGCTGGACTTCCACCTCATACGTCACGCCGTTGACAGTCAAGGTGGCCACGCTGCCGGTGAAGCTGTCGATGGTCACCTCGTACTCGTTGCCGTTGATGAGGTACTTGAATTTGGACATGGCTCGTTACTTCCTATACATCCTCTGGTTTGACAGCATGAGGGCGGTTTTCCAGGAGTCCATCCAGGGAGAAAAGGGCCGGGTGAGCTTCTTGATGGTGACCTCCTCGGCCTCCTCCTCGTCGAAGGTCCGCAGGTCCATGAACAGCGCCAGGGCGATGGCGTGGGCCACCTCCGAGGAGATCTCGGGAGGCTGCGGAGCTGCTGGAAACCCAGGTGTTTGGCTCCGGCTCGCACCGGTCCGGCGTCGTTCCAGCAGGTTGCGCAGGCCGACCATGAACAGGTAGACCGCCAGCAGCCCCGTAAACACCGCGCCCACTCCGATGATCCCGAGTTCGAGGCCGTACACCACCGACTCGCGCAGACTCCCCGGGTTGTGTCCCCGGTGCATCTGCGACGGGTCCGTTTCGGGCTGAGAGACCTCCGGGAAGGCGGCGGCCGGGACACACAGTGCCGCCACCGCCAGCATTGCCAGAATCGATCTCCTCACCTTCGGTCCCTCCTCCCGCTACAGCGGGATGTTCCCATGTTTGCGGGGTGGGTTGACGTCGCGCTTGGTACTGAGCATGGTCAGGGCGCGAATCAGACGAAACCGGGTCTTCTCCGGCTCGATGATGTCGTCGATGAACCCGCGTTCAGCGGCGAGGTAGGGGTTCATGAACTGCTCTTCATACTCGGCGAGCAGCCGCGACATCTCGGCGCCGGGGTCCTCCGCGCTGTCGATCTGTTTCTTGTACAGCACCTCCACGGCTCCGCGGGCGCCCATGACGGCGATCTCGGCGGTGGGCCAGGCATAGTTAATGTCACCGCGCAGGTGCTTCGAGGACATGACGTCGTAGGCGCCGCCGTAGGCCTTGCGGGTGATGACCGTGATCTTGGGCACCGTGGCCTCGGCGTAGGCGTAGAGCAGCTTGGCGCCGTGGATGATGATGCCGTTGTGTTCCTGGGAGGTGCCGGGCAGAAAACCGGGCACGTCCACGAAGGTGACCAGGGGGATGTTGAAGGCATCGCAGAACCGCACGAAGCGGGCGGCTTTGCGGGACGCGGCGATGTCCAGCACGCCGGCCAGGTACTTGGGCTGGTTGGCGACGATGCCCAACGTGCGCCCGTTAAGGCGGCCGAAGGCGGTGATGATGTTGGGGGCGAAGCGCCGCTGCACCTCAAGGAAGTGCTTGCCGTCCATCACCAGGCCGATGAGATCCTTCATGTCGTAAGGCTTGTTGGGGTCGTCGGGGATGATGTCCAGCAGCGCGTCTTCCTGGCGGGCCACCGGGTCCGAGCACGCCACCAGCGGCGGTTCCTCCAAGTTGGTCTGCGGCAGGTAGCTGAGCAGCACCTTGATCAGGTCCAGTGCTTCTTCCTCGGTCTCCGCCACGAAGTGGCTGGCGCCGCTCTTGGCCGCGTGTACCAGGGCTCCGCCCAGGTCTTCGGTGGAGACCTCCTCGCCGGTCACGCTCTTGACCACCCTGGGACCGGTGATGAACATGTACGAGCCCTTGTTCATGATGGTGAAGTCGGTAATGGCCGGGGAGTACACCGCGCCGCCGGCGCAGGGGCCGAGGATGGCGGATATCTGGGGAATGACGCCCGACGCCAGGACATTCCGCTTGAAGATCTCCGCGTAGCCGGCCAGCGAGGCCACGCCCTCCTGGATCCGGGCGCCGCCGGAGTCGTTGAGGCCGATGATGGGCGCTCCCACCTTCATGGCCAGGTCCATGACCTTGCAGATCTTCTCGGCGAAGGTTTCGGACAGGGACCCGCCGAACACGGTGAAGTCCTGGGAAAAGACAAACACCTGGCGGCTGTTGATGGTCCCCTGGCCGCACACCACGCCATCCCCGGGGATGCGCTGCCGCTGCATGCCGAAGCTGTTGCACCGGTGCCTGACGAACATGTCGAACTCTTCGAAGCTGCCCTCGTCGAGCAGCATCTCGACCCGTTCCCGGGCCGTGTACTTGCCCCGTGCATGCTGGGCCTCGATGCGGCTCTCCCCGCCGCCCAGGCGCGCATCGGCCCTGGCCTCACGAAGCTTGAGAATGGAGTCTTCAACTGTCGGCATGCGTCACTCCCGGGCCGCGGCACCATGCACCACACGGTGATTTCGGACGTCGCCAACCGGGCCGCCGGCGCCACCAGCGTGTCAACCGCCGCGGCCGCGTCCCCCAGGTGGGCTCCGCGACGTGTGAAGAGTACAACAAGTAAAGCGTTTCGTACAGAAGTTGACGGCGACGTTGCGTCGGCGACAGGGTACACTGCCGGCCGTGAGCAAGCCGGATGTCCCCTCCGTGCACCAAAGCCTGTCCGTCACACGAGCCGCCTCTCCTTCCACCTGTTCCGGCAGGGCGCGTCTTCCGAGATTGGTG
>NZ_SLKM01000108.1:0-3749 GCF_007134575.1 Natronospira sp. | reverse complement strand
TGATCGACGAGGAGGATCTCGAGGTCGAAGCCGAACAAGCCGGCATCCCCACCCCGGTGGCGCGCCGAATTATCCGCAACTATGAGGTGGATCGCAGTGTCTCACACAGTGTTCAGGCCCTGGGTACGATCCAGCGCTTGTCCGTGGCCGTGGTGGTCGATGAGCGTGAGGCCGTGGACGACGCCGGCGAGCCGGTGAAGGAGCCGCTGAGCGAGGAGGAGCTTGCCCGCATCGAGAATCTGGTGCGAGAGGCGGTCGGTTTTACCGAGGCGCGTGGCGACACCGTCAGTGTGGTGAATCAGGCCTTCATCGAGCAGGAGGTGGATGAGCCGGAGACGCTGTCCTTCTGGGAGCGAAGCTGGTTCCGGGATCTCATGCGTCAGTTGGTGGGCGCCCTGCTGGTGCTGGTGGTGATTTTCGGGGTGCTGCGGCCGGGGATTCGCAGCCTGGCTGCCGGTCGCGGCCAGCAGCGGCAACCGGTGCCAGCCGGCCCCGGGCCTGAGTCGCCTGCGCAAGCGCCCGCTGCCCGCCAGGGAGCCATGGAGTCTGGAGCGGAAACGCCATTCCAATTGTCGAAGCCGGAAGACTATGATGCGAAAGTGAAGGCGGCCAAGGGCCTGGTTGAAGAGGATCCCAAGCGGGTGGCCCAGGTTGTGCGCAACTGGGTTAAGGAATAGGGGTGGAAGCAATGGCGGTGGGAAGAATGGACGGACCAGAGCGGGCAGCAGTGTTGCTCATGAGTCTTGGCGAAGATGAGGCGGCCAAGGTCATGAAGCATATGAATGCGCGCGAGGTACAGAAGGTGGGGGCGGCGATGGCTTCCCTCAGCAACATCACCACCGAACAGGCCAGCGGCGTTCTGGATGATTTCATCAGTGAAGCCGGAGAGCAGACCTCTCTCGGAGTGGGTGCGGACGAGTATCTGCGCAAGACTCTGATCAATGCATTGGGCGAGGACAAGGCCAATAGCCTGATGGACCGAATTGTCGTGGGCGGCAGCACTCAGGGATTGGATGCCCTCAAGTGGATGGATGCCCGGGCGGTGGCGGAGATTATTCGCCTTGAACATCCCCAGATCATTGCGATTGTGCTGTCCCATCTCGACAGTGACCAGGCGGCGGAAGTCCTGGGTCAGCTATCGGATCGCATTCGTCCTGATGTGATTATGCGGATTGCCAGCCTGGATGGTATTCAGCCCTCGGCCATTCGTGAGCTCGACAACATCATGGAAAAACAGTTTTCCGGTAACTCGAATATCAAGTCCTCGGAAGTCGGTGGTGCCAAGGTGGCCGCCGACATGCTCAATTTCCTGGATAGCTCCGACGAAGAGGCAATCATGGAAATCGTTCGCGAGCATGATGAAGTGCTCGGCGACAAGATTCAGGAACTGATGTTTGTCTTCGATAATCTGGTGGATGTGGACGACCGGGGTATGCAGCAGTTGCTGCGTGAGGTGGCTTCCGATCAGTTGAGTACCGCCATGAAGGGCGCTTCACCGGATGTGCAGGACAAGATTTTCCGAAATATGTCACGGCGTGCCGCTGAAATGCTCAAGGAAGATATTGAGGCCATGGGCCCGGTCAAGCTGAGTGACGTTGAGTCGGCGCAGAAGGAGATTCTGGCGACGGCCAGGGCCCTGGCCGATTCCGGTCGCATCAGTCTGGGTGGCAAGGGGGATGAGTATGTCTGAGGCCCCGGATGGACCGGCTGACTGGCGCCGCTGGGAGGCGCCCACCGTTGGTGCCCGGCGGGAGCCGAAACCCGCACCCACCAAGTCCGCCCGTGCCCAGAGCCGTCCCGAGAAGCCTGGCAAGGCTCGCAGATCCAGAAGTGAAAAAAGCGCGGGGCCGGTTACTGCGGCCGAAATTGAATCCATTCAGGAGGCCGCTTATCAGGAAGCCTGGGAGAAAGGACACGAGGAAGGCCTGAAGGCTGGTCGCTCGGCCGCCAGAGACAAGGCTAATCACCTGGAGAAGGTGCTTGATGCCCTGGCGGAGCCACTGGCGGCCGTGGATGAACAGGTGGAGCAGGAGCTCTCAGACCTTGCCTGCCTTATCGCCAGACAGATTATCCGAAGGGAATTGAAGACCGATCCCGGTCAGATCGTGGCCGTGGTTCGAGAAGCGGTCCAGGCCCTGCCCAGTAGCGAAAGGCAGGTACGGGTACAACTCCACCCCGAGGATGCCCGGCTGCTGCGGGAGTTGATCGGCAGTGGTCGCGGTGATTCCCGCTGGGAGTTGGTTGAGGACCCGAGCATCAGCCGTGGTGGTTGCCTTGTGTCCGACCGAAACAGTCGCGTGGATTTGCGTCTGGAGCAGCAAGTTGGGCGGGTCCTGGCGGGGATGCTGGGAGAGGAAAGAACACTGCCCGACATGGGGGAATTCGATTCGGTCGAAATGACCGAGGAGCAGCCGGAGCAGGCCGAGAAACCCGACATGCAGTCGTCCTCGGGCGAGGATGATGGCGATGACGCCGGGGAGTCAGCTGATGACCGAAGCGACTGAATCCATCCAACTGCGAAGGCGCGAGCAGTGGCTTGAGCGATTTGCGCACTACCGTGAACGGCTGACTCGGCAGGACTGGAACCCCCTAGTTGAAGGCGTTCTGCGTCGTGTTGTGGGGCTGACCATCGAGGCGGTGGGCTGTCGCGCCCCGGTGGGATCCCATTGCCGGGTGGAGACCGCCGACGGTGGCTTCATTGATGCGGAAGTGGTCGGTTTTTCCGAGGACTCGGTCTTTCTGATGCCCACGGGAGAACTGGCCGGACTGGTCCCCAATGCCCGTGTGATCCCCACCGGCAAGACCTCCCGGGTCCCCGTGGGTGATGGCTTGCTGGGCCGTGTCCTCGATGGCACCGGTCGTCCCCTGGATGGAAATGGCCCCCTGGAGACCTCGGAAGAAGTCTCCATGACCGGCCGCATGATCAACCCGCTGGCAAGACAGCCCATTGATGAGCCCCTGGATGTGGGGATCCGCAGCATCAATTCCCTGCTGACGGTGGGCCGTGGCCAGCGCATGGGCCTGTTTGCCGGCAGCGGCGTGGGCAAGAGTGTGTTGCTGGGCATGATGACCCGATTCACCGAAGCGGATGTCATTGTGGTTGGCCTGATCGGCGAGCGTGGCAGGGAAGTTAATGAATTCGTTCAGGAAACCCTTGGCGAGGAAGGGATGCGTCGAGCGGTTGTGGTGGCGACCCCGGCGGACAATCCCCCATTGATGCGCCTGCAGGGTGCCTGGCTGTCGACCCGGATTGCAGAGCATTTCCGGGATCGTGGTCGCAAGGTCCTGTTGTTGATGGATTCCCTCACCCGCTTTGCCCAGGCACAGCGGGAAGTGGCCCTGTCCATTGGTGAGCCGCCGGCAACCAAGGGCTACCCCCCGTCGGTCTTTGCCAAGCTGCCCCAATTGGTGGAGCGGGCAGGTAACGGCGATCAGGGAGAAGGCTCCATCACGGCCTTTTATACCGTCTTGGTTGAAGGCGATGATCAGACCGATCCGGTGGCGGACTCGGCCCGAGCTATACTTGATGGGCATGTGGTGTTGTCTCGGGCGGTGGCTGAGTCCGGACTCTATCCGGCGATCGATGTTGAGGCCTCGGTATCCCGCGCCATGACCGCGATTACCGATGAAGCGCAGCAGGAGCAGGTCAAACGCTTTCGTCAGTATTACAGCCTGTATCGCCAGAACCAGGATCTGATCAGTGTCGGGGCATACAAGCGGGGCAGTGACCCCAGGCTGGATGAAGCCGT
>NZ_SLKM01000163.1:0-3765 GCF_007134575.1 Natronospira sp. | reverse complement strand
CGAGACTTTATATTTTGTCAAAACGAAAGACGTGATCCACGCGGCTTGCCCTCCGCTGCGCCGACGTCGACGTGAACGAAGGTGCCGTAGTGAATCATGCGGGCGTCAACGCCTTGCGAGCGTGCGTATTCAACGAGCGCGATCATGATCTCTCGGAAGCGATCCATCAAAGTCGGATCAACGGGCTGTAGGTCGAGCGCCCTGAAAAACAGGTGCTCACTCGTCGGCGACGCCCCCGGCAGCACTCCGTTATAGCGGCTGTCACGATACCCGCTCGCGCAGCGCACCGGCGCGCCCAACGCCTCACGCGCGCAGTCCGCGATCGTCAACGCCGGGATGACGTTATCCCACAGATCACGATCGGGTGAGAGTAGCTTATTCCAGCGCCGCGCGCGCACGATCTCGTCGGCACCGAAATGATTGATTCCGTGGTCGTCGATAAATGCTTGTAGTTCGTCGATCATTGTGGTCCTCTATCGTGTAGGAATCAACACACCGTGAAACGGACGGTTGAACCGGTCCGTCGGGTCGGTGCGAACCATCTGGCGGGATTGACGACCTAGCGATAGAGCGCGTAGCGCTTTAGGCGGGGCGCCAGGAGATCCCTCGTCGATCGATCCCGCCACAGACCACCCGTAGAGACCGTCGATCGATGCGAACGAGTCGACCCGCTCATCCCAATCGTCGCCAGGATCAGCCTCGAAGACCATCTGTGTCCTGATCGCAGTCTCGGGATCGTCGATGCCTACTTGTATACCGATCACGGTCGCCCGGAGATCGCACAGTACGCGGTAGTGTAGCGAGGCAGGATCGGCGCCTGATGAAAAGAGTAGATCTTCTCCATCGGTCGACAAGAACACCTGCACGCCCCCCGCGCCTTCGGGGGGGCCGAACGTGTCCGATCTCCAGTATAGATCCAGCGTGGGCTTGACCAGATCGCTGTAGTCGCTGTAGTCTGGTACGTGCCGAAAATGGAAGGATTCGATCCCGCGCACGTCGGATCGCGTGCCGACATAGCAGCGATTTCCCGACCACACGACGGTGCGGAGATCACTATGAGGCATCGACGGTTTTCCGACCGTCGTCGACGCAACTTCATAGATTCCGACGGTGTCGGGTTGGTCGACGTCGATGTCGGGTGTCTCCCCATTGGCGTCGAGCAGAAACACGAACGAATCGTTGGTGACGTCGGTCGTGTTGTTCGAGTCGCCGTGAATGTGTACCGCCAGAAATTCGCCGTTCGACGCAATCCCGCTGCAAACGTATTCCTCGGTTGATTCGAGGTCGCCCGCGGCGTTGATTTCAAGCGACCAGTCCGGTTCGCTGACCTCGCCGGTCTGGTCGGCGGCGAACCCCTCGACAAAAAATCGCGTTCCGCTGCCCGTGTCGTCGAGCATCCGCACCCAGGCAATCCATTCCCCGTAGCAGACGACGTGCGATGCGTCAAATTCTTCGACTTCTGATTCGTGATCGTATCTCCAGCGAGGCTCTTCGAGATCCCCATCTGCGTCGTAAGCTGACAGCGTCCTGCGGTCGTCGCCCCCGACGGCCTCGGTGATGACCGCCAGAGAGTGCCCGTCAGTGTCGATCGCAGTAGGGGCTATGTCCTCTCCGAAGATACCGGTATCGTCGGCCCGCTGAATCTCCCCGTCTCGGACCTCGAAAGCTGCGACCCTCCCCCTGAAAGGAGATGAGAATTCGATGATCTCTGTAATAAAAACCCGCCGACCATCAGACACAGGCACCCGCCCGATCGACTGCGTCGATGCCGAGTCATCTACGACGTCAAGGGGATCGAGGAGATCGTCTAGCTCGCGGGACAGGGGCACTCCGGGCGGGACGGCAATCGAAGCCGTGGCACGAGGCTCCATGATCTCGGCGGCCTCTGCGGGCTCGCCAAATGTTCCCCCGCCTGTGCGATCGAGATAGTCGATCCACCGACCAACGGCTCGCTGGAGCCAGTTTTTTTGATCCGCAGGCGGAAAATACCCAAAGGGCCAGCCGCGCGCGCGCTCGTTTTCGGGCTCGCTAATTAGGCTCTCTGGATCTTCGGCCCACGTAGGATCTTCTGTCGGTCGATCTATGCTCATAGAATCCTCGAAAATTCGCCATCGTCTAGCCCCGGCCCTAAGTCATACTGGTAGGCTTGACGGCTACCCTCGATGAGTGTAAGGCCGACACCGGCGGGCTTGATTGATTGCATTAGTGTACGTATACGCGATCGAAGTGCGCCTGTCAAGGGTGAATCTCGCTTGATCGTTAGCGCGTATCCGGCGGGGTAGAGTTCAAAGTGCCTGACCTCCCCCGGCCCTGCGACGATCTCGAATACCGAGATCATGCGATCGGTAGAATCGTCGCTTAAGTTCGCTAAGATCCTGGCCTCGATGAAACGCCGATAATCCTCGTCGTCTAGTCCGCCGCGATCCTCTCCCACGACCGCGCCCCATTGATCAAGCGCCCAGCCGCTCGCGGCGGTGATCGTCGTTGATACGAGAAGATCAAAAGATATATCCTCGATCTCTTGTGTCGCCCCCGCCAGCGCTTTGATTAGCGCCTGTACACGTGGAGATTCGCGGTACTGCGAGAGCAAGAGCGACGACGCCATATCACGGAAGTCGGGAATGTAAACTAAATCTGACATTATACCTCCGCCACCGCTAGATCATCAAGCACCGCGATCTCTGTGATCGCGGGTTCGATGTCCGCGCTCCCGCCGTTTAGTTCTACGGTCGCGCTGATCACGCCGTCGATGTCGTCGATAGCGCCGAGGATCGCGAGTACGCGCACGCGCTCGCCCACGAGAAGACCGGCAAAGTAATCCTCGATCGCCTCTTCGATCTCGTCTTCAAGTCCGCTGTCGCCGGTATATTCTACGTCCACGTCAACGTCGATCTCGTCCGCGATAAACCAGCGGATCGTTTTCGCGAAGCCGTCGCCGCCGGTGACGGTCGCGGACTCGTCGCCTACCGACTCGATCCCGGCGGCTTTTCTTTTGTAAATCTCCGCCGCCAGCGCTTCGCTCTGTTCCGTCGTCAACGCGGGATAGACGATCGCCGCCATTGATTTGTTGGGGAGTGTAAAGCCCGCGATCGTCTCGGGATCGTTGGTGTCGTTGTCGATCACGATCGCCGCCTGGATTCCCTCGATTTCCAGTAAATTAGCGCGAATCGCTGGGACCGATCCTCCCGCGAGGATCTGGAGAGATTGCGATCTTCGCAGGCGCAATTGCGCGTCCGTCTCTCGATCACGTCCGAGCGTCGCGTCCTCCGCGCTGGTCACGGTGTCCCACCCCTCGACGGGGCTGTTGATCTCCCACTCATCTGTCGCGAACGCCGTGATCGGCCCTGTCTCGTCCGGCCTCGCTTGAACCTCGACGGTGCCGCCCGTCTCTATGACGACTGTTTCCTGCGTATACCAAAGCGATCCGTTAGGATGCTCTACCTCGCTGCCCTCGTCGATCTCGGTACCAGGATCACCTCCAAGCGTGAGATCCACGGCGCTAAATTCTGCCGGTATACGCGTTATCCCTACCAGTGTGGCGAGCGTATCGAGTTGGTGACCGGTGGCGTTGTCGGGATCGCGGGAGTCTGCAATCGCCTGTAGCATCTCGCTCTGTCTACCCATGACCTCGGCGATGACCTGCGTAATCACGCCCAAGAATACATCATCGGCCCACTCAATTGTAAGCCCTGTGCGCGTTTCGTACTCACTGCGGATCTGGTCTAATAGATCGACCGATCGCGGCGCTACGAATCCCTGATCTGT